>CAMLLG010000080.1 GCA_946480825.1 uncultured Lysobacteraceae bacterium | reverse complement strand
GCGCTGGTGCGCGACGCGGTGACGCTGGCGGTGCAGGTCAACGGCAAGCTGCGCGGCACGATCGAGGTCGGCGTGCAGACGCCGAAGGAGCAGATCGAAGCCCTGGCCCTGGCCGAACCCAACGTCGCCAAGTTCATGGACGGGATGGCGGTGAAGAAAGTGATCGTGGTGCCCGGCAAGATCGTGAACATCGTGGCCGGCTGAGCGCGTCGTCGCTTGCCCCGCGTCCCCGCCTCCGCCAGACTGCGCCCATGACCCAGCCCCTCCAAGCCGCCCGCGTCGCCCTCGCATTCCTGCTCGTCGCCGCGTTGTCCGGCTGCGGTTTCCACCTGCGCAGTGCGCTGGTGCTGCCGACCGATCTCGGCCCGGTGGCGGTGACCGCCCGCGACCCCTACAGCCCGCTGGCCGATTCGCTGGCGCGGGCGCTGGAGAGCGCGGGCGCCGCGCCCGCCGATGCGCAGGCCGAAGGGGCGACGAAGCTGGAAATCCTGTCCGAGAAATGGGCCGACCTGCCGATCTCGGTCGACACTCAGGGGCGCGCGCAGGAATACAGCCTGCGCTATGCCGTGGTGTTCCGGTTGCGCAAGGCCGACGACAGCATGATCGTGCCGCAGCAGGCGGTGGAGCTGTCGCGCGATTACATCGCGCCGCCGGCCGATTCCATCGGCCGCAACAGCGAACGCGAGCTGCTGGTGACCGAAATGCGCCGCGACATGAGCGCCGCGATTCTGCGGCGGATCGACGCCGCGCTGCGCGCGCCCGCGGCCGCGAAGGCGCCCTGAGCGCGGCATCGGCCGCTTCGCGATGGAACTCACCCCGGAACGCCTCATCGCGCAGCTCGACAACGAGCCGCTGCGCCCGGTGTACCTGATTTCCGGCCCCGAACCATTGCGGGTGCTGGAAGCCGCCGATGCCGTGCGTGCCCGCGCCCGCGCCGAAGGCATCGCCGAGCGCGAAGTGTTCGATGCCGATGGCCGCGACTTCGACTGGAACCAGCTGACCCAAAGCTTCGGCGCGATGAGCCTGTTCGCCTCGCGCCGGCTGGTCGAAGTGCGGTTGCCGTCGGCCAAGCCCGGCAAGGACGGCGCGGAAGTCATCTCCGATTTCTGCGCGCAGGCGCCGCAGGATGTGGTGCTGCTGATCACCGGCGACGACTGGAGTCGCCAGCACGGCGGCAAATGGAGCGAGGCCATCGCTCGGGTCGGCCACCACGCCATCGCCTGGGCGCTCAAGCCCCATGAACTCACGGACTGGGTGGAGCGTCGCCTGCGCGCGCGCGGTCTGCGCGTCGATCGCGATGCGGTCGAGCGGCTGGTGGAACGAATCGAAGGCAATCTGCTCGCGGCCGCACAGGAAATCGACAAACTGGTGCTGCTGAGCGACGGCCAGCCGATCGATCTGGCGCGGATGGAGTCCTACGTCGCCGACGCCGCGCGTTTCGACGTGTTCCGGCTGCTCGACGCCGCGCTCAACGGCCAGGCTGCGCAGGCGCTGCGCATGCTGCACGGTCTGCGCGCCGAGGGCGAAGCGGTGCCGGCGCTGATGGGCATGCTGGTGATGGAATTGCAGCGGGTCGCCGCACTGGCCCGGGTCAACGCCAAGGGCGGCAATCTGGCCGCCGAATTCAAGGCGCAGCGGGTCTGGGATTCGAAGCAGGCGGTCTATCGCCGTGCGCTGCAGCGCCACGACGCCGCGCGCTGGGAACGGCTGGTCGTCGAGGCCGGCCGCGTCGACCGCATCGCCAAGGGCCGCCCGCGCATCGGCGAGGAGCCGGCCGACGCCTGGCTGGCGCTGGAACGCCTGCTGCTGGCGATGGCCGAATCGCGGGGCGCGCAGTTGCTGACCCGGCGCACCGGGAGCTGACGCCGATGCTGCTGCGCGCCTTCTACGGCGGCACCTTCGACCCGGTGCACAACGGCCACCTGGCCATCGCGCGCGCCGCGCGCGATGCTCTGGGCACCACGATCTGGCTGATGCCGGCCGCGGACCCGCCGCATCGCGACATCCCCGGCGCCAGCGCCGAACACCGTGCGGCGATGCTGGATCTCGCCATCGAAGGCCAGGCCGGACTGCGCGTGGACCGGCGCGAGCTGGAACGCGCCGCGACCGCGGGCACGCCGAGCTACACCATCGACACCCTGCGCGAACTGCGCGCGAAGCATGGCGAACAGGCACCGATCGCGTTCCTGATCGGCGCCGACAGCCTGCACGGTTTCGCGACCTGGAAGGAGCCCGAGGCGCTGCTGGCCGGCGCCCACTGGGTCGTCGCCGAACGTCCCGGCAGCGCGCTGGACGAACATCTGCCGCCGCCGGTGGCGCGGCTGGTCGCCGGGCGCTGGACCCTGAACGCCGCCGTCCTGCGCGAGGCGCCCGGTGGCAAGCTGCTGCGTCTGCGCCAGCCGCTGCAGCAGGAGTCGGCCACCCAGATCCGGCGCCGGATCGCCGCCGGCGAGACCTGGCACCACCTGCTGCCGCTGCCGGTGGCGAAATACATCGTCGCCCACGGGCTCTACGGCGCCGGTTCGCCGGCGGCCGCTTTCCGGCCGCCCGGCTCCCCGGGCGTATAATCCGGCCATTCCACGCGAGGACCGCTCTTGTCCAGTTCCAACAATGCGCACGTGATCAAGACCGTGCTGCCCAAACCGCCGCCGTCCGCCCAGGCCCTGCTGAAGCAGGTCCACGCCGCGGTGGAGAACCTCAAGGCCAAGGATGTGGTCGAGATCGATGTCCGCGGCAAGACCAGCGTCTGCGATTACCTCGTGATCGCGTCCGGCACGTCCACCCGTCACGTCAAGTCGATCGCCGATGAAGTCGTGCGCATGGTCAAGGCGCTCGACGTGATGCCGCTCGGCGTCGAGGGCGAGCGCGAAGCCGAATGGGTGCTCGCCGATCTCGGCGATGTCGTCGTCCACGTCATGCTGCCGCGCGTGCGCGAGTTCTACGCGCTGGAGCGGTTGTGGACGGTAGGCGACCAGCCGCCGGATGCCATGGACTGACCGTGCAGCGCACGCAGGTCACCACCGCGTTCGAACTGCCGGGTCAGCCGGTGCTGAGGAACTTCGGCATCGTCCGCGGTCTCACCGTGCGTTCGCGCTCGGTGGTGGGCAATTTCTTCGCCGGTATCCAGTCGCTCTTCGGCGGCGACATCTCGCTGTATCGGGAATTGTGCGAGCAGGCGCGTCGCGACGCGTTCGACCAGATGTGCCGGGAAGCCGACCGGCTGGGCGCGAACGCCATCATCGGCGTGCGCTACGACGCCACCGAGGTGATGGCCGGCATCACCGAAGTCCTGTGCTACGGCACCGCCGTGCGCGTGAGCGAACCGGCCCCCTGATGCCCGCGGCGTGAAAGCCCGTCTGATCGCCGTCGGCGAACGCGCGCCCGCCTGGGTCGCGGAGGGTTTCGCCGAATACCGCAAGCGGCTGTCGTTCTGGCTGCCGCTGGATCTGATCGAAATCGAACCCGGGCTGCGCGGCAAGGGTCGCGACGCCGCGCGCGCGACCGCCGACGAGGGCGCGCGCGTGCTCGCCGCCCTGCCGAAATCGGTGCACATCGTCGCCCTCGACGGCCGCGGGAAAATGCACAGCTCCGAAGACCTCGCGCAGCGGCTGGAGCACTGGCGCGGCGGCGGCCGCGATCTGGCGTTCCTGATCGGCGGCCCCGAAGGACATGCCCCCGAGGTGCTGGCCCGCGCCGACGAGCGCTGGTCGCTCGGGCCGCTGACGTTGCCGCACATGCTGGTGCGGTTGGTGCTGGCCGAGCAGTTGTATCGGGCGGCGGCGCTGCTGGCCAACCACCCCTATCACCGGGCCTGAGCGGTCGGAACGCCGCCACCGCGCGCGATCGGCGGAAGGTCTCCTTCGCCATGTGCGCTGCGACACATCGAGATGTGCCCGGATGACGCCGGACGTGTGACCGCTGCCCAAAAAAGCATGCAAATCGCGGGTCGAGCTGATATTGATGATCGCGGTCACAGTTCATTCGCGGGCGCTGCGAATACGGTGCATCGCCTTCGACGACCCCGCTGCGGGTCGCGGAGGCCCCGCGAGCCGCCCGCCGACGGCTCCGGGACATTCCCCCGTCGGCGTTTCCGCCGATGCGTGTCCTCCGCGCATCGCGTTGCAGGTGATCCGCATGCCCAGTGCCCCGCTGCCCGCTCCGGTCCGACGCGCCTTGTCCCTGTCCGCACCGCGTCTGCGCCCCGTTCGTCTGCTGTCTCTCTTCGCGCTGGCGTTCGCGCTGAACGCCTGCGACGCCGGCCATGCCCAGGTGCGCGTCGCGGGCGATGCGGCCAAGCGTCGCGTCCACAACGAAGTGCTGCATGCGGGGCCGCGCGGCGCGTCGCAGCGGCCATCCGGCACGACCGCGGCGTCGCCGCGACCGCCGCTCACCGCGACCGCGGTCGGCGGCACCGTCAGTCCGCGCCTGTTCAAACCGCTGATGGCGGACGCCGAGCGCTTCGGCATCGTCGACGTGCGGCTGCATCCGGTGGAAGGCGTGCCGGCCGGCGCCGCCCAACTGGTGACCTTCGGCGTGCCGTTCCCACGCGGTTCGATCACCGCAGCGGGGCTCTCGACGTTGCGCGTACTCGATGCCCGCGGCGTCGAGATTCCGGCCTTCGTCGAACAACTCACGCCGTGGCGTCACGCCGGCAACGCCGCGCTCGACAACACCTCGGTGCGGGTCGCGCGGGTACAGATCCGCTACACCTTCGCCGCGAACTATCCGAATTCCGAAGGCATCCGCATCGAGTGGGGCTATACCAACCGCGCGCAGTCGGTGGCATCGCTGGAGAATCCGCGCAACGGTTGGCAGCCGGTCACCACCGGCAGTTTCGTCGCGGGCGATGGCGTGTCCGAGCCGAAGGTGTATGCGGTGCTGCCGTCCGCCACGCTGAGCAAGGGCCTGCTCAAGCTCGGGCCGATGCGGCCGTTCGCGCCGAACATCGCGGCCACCCGCGACGACCCCGCGGTGATGGACGCGACCGAGCACTACCCCGAATACAACGAACAGATGTACGGCGCGAAGAATTTCTTCTACGCCCATATCAACGAGGACGATCCGCGGGTCACCACCGCCAACCAGATACCGTACAAGAGTGCCGAAGGCGAACCCTGGCTCTACGATCGTGTGTCCGCGTTCTACGGCCTTTATTTCCGCAGCGGTTTCTTCAAGGCGCTGCGCGAGTCGGTGCGCGCGTCCGAGTATTACCGGGTCAATCTTTATCCGCAGGGCACCACGCCGGATGTCGCGGTCGGTACCTTCCGGTTGAAGAACCCGAATCCCGCGGCCTACATCGGCGCCAACGGCGCGATGTACAGCTACTCCGAAGGACTCGCCTACACCCACTGGACCACCGGCGACGATCTGTCGAAGGATGGCGCGAAACTCGCGGCGAAGGCGCAGCAGGACGCCAACGACGAACCCGACCGCTGGTCGCCGACGGGCAGTTATACCGAACGTCACATGGGCATCAAACTCATGGGCCTGATCGTGGGCTACGAACTGTTCGGCGACGTGCCCTACAAGACCGGCGCATCGCAGACCTATCGCGAACGGCTGCTCACGCTCACGACCAATCTGATCTGGCACCAGAACGGCGCCGGCGGCGCGCTGCCGGCGAACCGCGTCGACGGCGGGCTGTGGAAGTACGGCAGCCAGGAAGGCAACGGCCCCAGCGGCAGCCTGCTGGTGAGCTTCTGGCAGACGCCGTTCGTGGTCGATGCGATGGTGCGCGCGTATGTCCTCACCGACAACGCGGAGATCGCCCAGTTCATCCGCCGCACCGGCAATGCGCTGAAGTTCGGCGGCAAGGCGTATACGCCGGCGCAGCGGACGTATCGCACCGATGTGCCGGAGACGCTGCGTCTGGTCGATTATGTGACCCTGGTCGATGGTTCCACCTACGCCGCCGACGGCGTCGGCCCCGAACATGCGCTGTCGGTGGCGGGCGCGATGGCCTGGGCGTATTACTTCAGCAAGCTCACCGGCCAACAGGACGACACCCTGCGACAGGCCGCGAACGAGCTGTATCGCACTTACGACTACGAGAACAACGAGTGGACGCGGCCGACCGCGCCGGCCAGCGGCTTCACCGCGTATCGCAACACGCCGCCGCGCCGTTACAACTGGACCTACAAGACCAGCGGCAGTCTGTCTTGGTGCCTCTCGGACGTGCGCTGGATGCGGAATTGAAGCGCGAAGGTTGCGGTGGCGCCGATCGAGCGCCCGTTCGAAATGTCATCGGCGTCGCAATGGGTCGGTAAAACGGCCTGCAGGCCGCCATGCCGTGTTCGCGGCCCGGGAAGAGCAGCGGCCTGAAGGCCGCTCTACCGGTTGCAAGCGACGACGGCTCGCACTGTGCGGGCCGTCGTCGCGAGCTTCAACCGTGTGGATCTCAACCGGCGTAGCGCGGGTAGTCGGTGTAACCCTTCGCATCCCAGGTGTAGAACGTGCTGCGATCGGCTTCGGCCAGCGGCGCGCCGTCGCGGATACGTTCGGGCAGGTCTGGATTCGCGATGAACGGTACCCCGAACGCGACCGCGTCGAGCTTGCCGTCGGCGATCGCGGCTTCCGCTTCCTCCGCGCTGTAACCCATGTTGCCGATCAGCGTGCCGCGGTAGGCCTCGCGCGCCGGCGTCATCACGTCGCCGTGCTGCCGGCCGAGGAAGTCCGCGCGCATCACGTGCCAGTAGGCGAGGTCGTAGTCGTTGAGACGCGTACCGAGCCAGCGCACCAGGCCGATCGGATCACTGTCGCGCATGGCGTTGTAGCTGTTCAGCGGCGATACGCGCAGGCCGACGCGACCGCTGCCCCATACGCCGCACACCGCATCGAGGACTTCGAGCATCAGCCGCGCGCGATGTTCGATCGGGCCGCCGTACGGGCCGCTGCGCAGGTTGCTGCCGTCGCGCAGGAATTCGTCGAGCAGATATCCGTTCGCGCCGTGCACTTCCACGCCGTCGAAGCCCGCGGCCTTCGCGTTGCGCGCGGCCTGCGCGAATCCGGCGACGATGCCGGGCAGTTCCTCGTCGGCGAGGGCGCGCGGCACGACGTAATCAACCTTGCCCTTCGGCGTGTAGACCTGATCGTCGGTGATGGCGATCGCGCTCGGCGCGACCGGCTGCGCGTCGTCGTTGAGGTCGGGGTGGCAGGCGCGTCCGCCGTGCCACAGTTGCAGCACGATGCGGCCGCCGGCGGCGTGCACGGCATCGGTCGCGCGTTTCCAGCCGGCCACCTGGGCTTCGCTGTGGATGCCCGGTTCGCGCCAGAACGCGGAATTGCCGGCCATCGCCATCGTCGCCTCCGCGATGATCAGGCCGGCGCCGGCGCGCTGGGCGTAGTACTCCGCGATCAGCGCGCCGGGCACATGGTCGTCTTCGGCGCGGCAGCGCGTGAGCGGCGCCATCAGGATGCGGTTCGGCAGGGCGAGATCGCCGGCCTGCAGCGGTGCGAACAGATGCTTCATCGGAAAGGGCTCAGCGTGACGGGCGCCAGAGTGTGTCAGGACGATGTGGCGGCGGCCATGCGTCATTGCCCATGCCCATGGAACGATGCGGCGCATTTTCCGCCGAAGCCATCGCTGTTGGGACGTGCGGCAAAGAAATGCCGGTCCTTTCGTCCACGACCGGAGGCGAAATCGCCGGGCGGCGAAGCAGGTCATGTCGAGGTCGACATGCCGAGGAAAGAAAGCCCTGCCGGACCTGGGGATGTCCGGCAGGGCGCGTCGCGACGGGGAATGGCTTCGGACGTCTGCCCCGATCGGCCGCGAAGAAGGGCGCCGGCCTCAGTCGCGCGTGAGGCTGAAATTCACCGGGACCATGCCGTAGACCTGCACCGCCTGGCCGTCGCGGATCGCCGGCTTGAACAGCCACCGGCGGAGCACCTGCCGGCGTGCGGCGTCGTCGAGACGACGATTGCCGCTGCTGCGTTCGATCTCCACCGACAGCGGCTTGCCGTCCACGCCCACCAGCACCTTCAACAGCACGGTGCCTTCGATGCCGTCGAGGATGGCCTCGCGGGGATAGGCCGGGGCCGGGGCCGACGCGTATTCCAGTCGCGTGCTGGTCAAGGGGCCGGGATCCGGCTGGACCGGCAGGGACACGGTGTCGACGGTCTCGACGGGGGGCACGTAGGTGTTGCCCTCCGCGACCACCGCTTCTTCCTGCACCGGCGGTTGCGGCTGCGGCGGCTGTTGCACCTGCGGCATCGGTGTCTCCGTCCGCGGGCGGACCACCGGCACTTCCTCGATCGGCGGCGGCGGGGGCGGCGGTGCCTTGGGCTCGATGAAGATCACCGGCGGGTTCTCGGCGTCGACGGTCCGCATCGGGGCCGATACCGGCACCAGCAACAGCATCAGCGCGGCGGCGTTGAGCGCGATGGCGCCGGCCATGCCGACGATGCGGACGGGCTGGATCCGGGCGAAGGCCTGCGCGAGGCCGCCGGCGTCGGCGCGGGAAGAGTGGCGTTGGACCAGAACCATGGGGCACCTCCATCGGTTGGGGACGACGGTGCAAACGCGGCATGGGTTCGGCGGGGGTTAAGCCCGCGAACATATTTTCCAGGCCTCGGAAAATGACGGCCGGAAAACAAAACACCCGCCGGGCGGCGGGTGTCGTGCGAAACGGTGGAGAGGCGAACGCCGCGTGTCACTTGCCCAGTTCGAACACCACGTTGAGGCTGGCCGACAGCGAATTTTCGCCCGGCGACACCGGCGTTTCGCGCGCGTCCATGGCGGCCATCTTCATCACCGGCATCGGGCCGGGCGGATTGAAGCCGCCGCCTTCGCCGATGCTGACGATCCGGCGCACGCGCAGGCCGAGCGATGCGGCGTACATCTCGGCACGAGCCTGGGCCTTCTTCAGCGCATTGCGACGGGCCTCGTCGTAGGCCGCTTCGGGTTCGTCGATTTCGAAGGTCGGGCCGTTGATCTGGTTGGCGCCGCTGGCGACCAGCGCGTCGAGCACCTTGCCCAGTTTCGAGAGGTCGCGGACCTTGACGTTGACGGTGTTGCTGGCCTGGTAGCCGGTGATCGCCGGCGGCTGGTTCTCGGCGTAGCGGTATTGCGGATACAGGCTGTTGCCGGCGGTCTGCACGTCGCGTTCGGCGATGCCGGCGGCCTTGATCGCGGCCATCACCTTCGTCATCTGCTCGGCATTGGCGCGCATCGCGCCGTTGGCGTCGGCGGCCTGGGTGACCACACCGCTGGACAGCGTGGCGATGTCGGGCGCGCGGCTGGCCGTGGCATCGGCGGTGACCGACAGCAGGGTGCCGTCGTTGGCGGGCTGGGGCGACTGTGCGGATGCGGTCATGGCGAGGCCCGATGCGAAAAGGGTGGCGACGGCGGCGGCAAAAATGCGGGACAGACCGCGGGGGCGATCGATGCGGCGGTGAAATGTGCGGACCTGAGTGATGCGAGCGTGAGTCATGCGGGTCTCCATGGTGATGCCTCCGGTGAGGGTCGGGGCAGACGGGTGAACGCACTGTGAGCCCGGTCAGGGTTCGCGACAAGATCGCGTTCAGGCGGCAGCGGTCCGCAGGGTATCCTAGCCCGATGCTGCATCTTGCCTCGAAATCCCCCCGTCGCCGCGAACTGCTGAGCATGCTCGGCCTCGACTTCGGCATTCTCGATCTGGACATTCCCGAGTCGCCCGCGCCCGCGGAGCCGCCGGAAGAGTACGTGCGCCGGGTCGCCCGCGAAAAGGCCGGTGCCGGACTGTTGCGATTGGCCGGGCAACCGGAAGCGGTTGTGTTGGGCGCGGACACCGAAGTGGTCCTCGACGGACGCATCTACGGCAAGCCGGTCGATGCCGCGGATGCCGCGGCCATGCTGCGCAGCCTCTCGGGCCGCACCCACGCGGTGATCTCCGCGGTCTCGATGGTGTCGGCAGGTCGCGAGCTGCAGGCGGTGTCGGTATCGGAGGTCACCTTCGAGGCGATGAGCGAGGACGACATCGCCGCCTATCTCGCCACCGGCGAGTGGGACGGCAAGGCCGGCGCCTATGCCATCCAGGGCATGGCCCAGGCGTTCGTCTCGCATCTGTCCGGCAGTCATTCCGGGGTGATGGGGCTGCCGCTGCACGAAACCGCATCGTTGCTTCGCGGTTTCGGTCTGTTCCCTGTCGGCCTGCGCCCAGTCGGCCTGTCCACCGCCCACGAAGGCCAAGAGCTCGGGGACGGGCAGGAGCCGATGCGATGAGCGAAGAGATTCTGGTCAACGTCACCCCGCGCGAAACCCGGGTCGCCGTCGTCGAGAACGGCATGCTGCAGGAACTGCACATCGAGCGCGGCTGGCGCCGCGGCGTGGTCGGCAACATCTACAAGGGCCGGGTGCAGCGGGTGATGCCCGGCATGCAGGCCGCGTTCGTGGAGATCGGCCTCGACCGCGCCGCATTCCTGCACGCGAACGATATCTTCCGCGCCGCCGCCGCGCCGAGCGGCGAACGCGCGCTGGAGACCGCGCTCGAGAGTGCGGTGGACGGCGAGGGCGAGCCGGTGATCGCCGCACCGCCGGCCGCAGCGCCGACGACGCAGCCGCAGGTCGTGCCGTCGATCACCGAACTGCTGCGCGAAGGTCAGGAGATCGTGGTTCAGGTGGTGAAAGACCCGATCGGCAGCAAGGGCGCGCGCCTGACCACCCAGATCAGCATTCCGTCGCGCTATCTCGTGCTGCTGCCGCAGTCGAAAGTGATCGGCGTGTCCTCGCGGATCGAGGACGAGGCCGAACGCCAGCGCCTCAAAGCGCTGGTGTCGGGTCAGAACGGCGCCGGCCACGCTGCGACGCAACCCGGCTACATCGTGCGCACCAACGCCGAAGGCCAGCCCGCCGAAGCGCTGGCGGAAGACATCGCCTATCTCGGCCGCGCCTGGGCGCTGATCGAACAGAACGTGCGCACCGCCGGTGTCGGTCAGTGCGTCTACGAGGACCTCAGCCTGCCGATGCGCGCGGTGCGCGATCTGATCCGCCGCGACGTGGAGAAGGTCAAGGTCGATTCGCGCGAAACCTGCGACCGCCTGCGCGCGTTCGCGGCGCAGTACATGCCGGGCCTCGCGGAGAAGATCGAACATTACGGCGGCGCGCGCCCGGTGTTCGATCTCTACGGCGTGGAAGACGAGATCCAGCGCGCGCTCGACAAGGAAGTGCCGCTGAAGTCCGGCGGCTACCTGGTGATCGACCAGACCGAGGCGATGACCACGGTCGACGTGAACACCGGTTCGTTCCTCGGTCAGCGCAATCTCGAAGAGACGGTCTACCGCACCAATCTCGAAGCCGCGCAGGCGGTGGCGCGGCAACTGCGGCTGCGCAATCTGGGCGGCATCATCATCATCGACTTCATCGACATGGTCGATCCCGAGCATCGCCGCCAGGTGCTGCGCACGCTGGAGAAATCGCTCGCGCGCGATCACGCCAAGACCACGGTCTACGATTTCTCGCCGCTGGGCCTGGTGGAGATGACCCGCAAGCGCACCATCGAAAGTCTGCAGCGCCAGTTGTCCGAGCCCTGCCACGAATGCGGCGGCCGCGGCACGCTGAAGACCGCCGAGACCGTGACCTACGAGATCTTCCGCGAGATCACCCGCGCCGTGCGCCAGTTCGAGGCCGCGCGCCTGCTGGTGATCGCATCGCCGAAGGTCGTCGCGCGCATCACCGAGGAGGAATCGCCGGCGGTCGCCGAACTGGAGGAATTCCTCGGCAAGTCGATCCGCTTCCAGGCGGACGAGCAGTACACGCAGGAGCAGTTCGATGTCGTGCTGCTCTGATCCGCAGGCATCGGTCGTGGCCGCGCGCGGATGACGACGCTGCGACGCCGTCTGCGTCTGGCGCGCCGGAGTCTGTGGTACGTCACCGCGATCTCGCTGGTGCTGTTGGCGCTGGGCGCGGCGGTGATGAGCCAGTTGTTGCCGCTGGCGGAACGGCATCCTGACCGCATCGCCGAATGGCTGAGCGCGCGCGCCGGGCGGCCGGTGGCGTTCGATCGGCTCGATACCGAATGGACCCGTCGCGGGCCGCTGCTGCGGGTCGACGGTCTGCGCGTGGGCGAAGGCAAGGATGCGGTCGCCATCGGCGCCGCGGAAATCCTGGTGTCGCAATACGCCGGCCTGTTGCCCGGGCGTTCGTTCACCGAACTGCGCGTGCGCAATCTCGCGCTCACGCTCGAACGCGGCGAGGACGGCCGTTGGCAGGTGCGCGGTCTGCCCGGCGATACGCAGGGCGGCGATCCGCTCGGTGCGCTGGAAGGCCTGGGCGAGCTGCAGGTGATCGATGCGCGGCTGGGCATCTCGGCGCCGTCGCTGGGCATCGAGACCACCGTGCCCGATGTCGATCTGCGTCTGCAGGTGAACGGCGAGCGCGTGCGCAGCGGTCTGCGCGCGCGCATGCGCCGCGACGCCGCGCCGGTGGACGTGGTGCTGGATTTCGATCGCGCGCGCGGCGACGGCCGGCTCTACGCCGCGGCGCGCAAGGCCGACCTCGCCGAATGGTCGCCGCTGCTGCGCGTGGCCGGCGTGACCATCGCCGGCGGCCGCGGTCGCGCCGAACTGTGGGCGAGCGTGCGCAAACGACAGGTCGCTGCGATCACCGTCGAGGGCGATCTCGAGGATCTGCGCCTGCGCGGTGCGCCACTGGCCGTGTCGCCGTCGCCCGCGGCCGCGCCCGCACCTGTCGAAGCTGCGCCGGTGGCCGCCGCGCCGATGGCGGTCTTCTCGCAATTGAAGGCCACCGCGCATTGGCGCGCGGAGAAAGACGGGTGGCGACTCGATGCGCCGAGTCTGCGCGTGCATGCCGACGCGAAAAGCCGGCCGCAGGTGCTGGATGGCCTGGTGATCGCCGGCGGTCAGCGTTACGGGCTGCGCGCCGAACGCATCGATGCCGGTCCGCTGTTCGCGGTGTTCGCGCTCAGCGATCGTCTCGCTCCGAAGCTGCGCACCTGGTTGACCGCGGCGAAGCCCGGCGCGGTACTGGAACAGGTGCGCGTCGGCGGTCTGCGCGGCGGTGCGATGCATGCGGCCGTGTCGGTGCGCGGCCTGCATTTCGCGCCGGTCGGACATTCGCCCGGCATCTCCGACCTCGGCGGCACCCTGCGCGGCGACGGCGACGGTCTGGTGTTCGCGTTCGATCCGGCGTCGAAGTTGCGTTTCGACTGGCCTAGCGGGTTCGGCCCGACGCATGTGGTCGGCCTGCGCGGCGAAGCCATCGCCTGGCGCGAAGACGGCGGCTGGCGGGTGGAATCGCCGGCGCTGCGCATCGATGGCGAAGGCTATGGCGCGGATATCCGCGGCGGTCTGTGGTTCCAGGGCGACGGCACCGCGCCGCGCATCGATGTCGCCGCGGAGATCGACGACGCGCTGGCGCCGACCGCCAAGCGCTTCTGGCCGAAGCACGCCATGTCGCCGCAGCTGGTGCGCTGGCTGGACACCGCGCTGATCGCCGGCCACGTCCGCGACGGACGCGCGGTGATCGCCGGCGAACTCGAACACTGGCCGTTCAAATCGGTGGCGGGCGCGCCCCCGACCGGCGTGTTCGATGCCCGCGCCACGCTGCAGGACATGCGCGTGAAATTCCACGAGGCGTGGCCTGCGACCGGCGACATGGACGCCGACATCGCCTTCGTCGCCAACGGATTCCGGGTCGCGGGCCGTGCCGCCCTGGCCGAGGTCGGCATCCGCGATTTCAACGCCGGCATTCCCGATTTCACCGACGGCGCGCTCGACATCGAGGCGCATGCGGATGCCGATGCGGCGAAGCTGCTGAGTCTGATGCGGCAGAGTCCGCTGCGCGAAGATCACGCCGGCATTCTCTCGACGCTGTCGGCCAGCGGCCCGGCGTCGGTCGACTTCGCCCTGGATCTGCCGCTGCACGGTCCCGCGTCGCGGCGCGCGGAGATCGAGGGCGCGATCGAGCTGCGCGGCGCGCGCCTCGCCGAATCGGAGTGGAAACTGGCGTTCTCGGGCGTGAGCGGCCGCGCGCGCTACGACGAGAACGGCTTCAGCGCCAACGGCCTGCGCGCGCAGTACGACCGCCAGGAAGGCAAGCTTTCGCTGCGCGCGGGCCCCGGCCACGTGCGCGACAAACGCCAGGGCTTCGAGGCGGAGCTCGAAGCCTCGATGACCACCGACGATCTGCTCGCGCGCAGCGCCGAACTGGCCTGGTTGAAACCGCACGTGCGCGGTCGCTCGCGCTGGACCGCGGGCATCGCCATTCCGGTCGGCGCCGCCTCCGCGGGTGCGAAGGGCGGCAAGTCCGCCGCGCAGATCACCCGGCTTCAGCTGCGTTCCGATCTGGTCGGCACCGCGCTCGATCTGCCCGCGCCGCTGGACAAGGCGCCCGGTGTCGCGTTGCCGACCACGCTCGATCTGCAGTTTCCGCTCGGCAAGGGCGAAATCGCGCTGGCCTTCGGTCAGCGGCTGGCGTTGCGCGCGCGGGAAACGCAGGGACAGCTCGGCATCCGTGCCGCGTTCGGCACCGATCGGTTGGCCGAAGCGCCGCCGCCTTCCGGGCTGATCATCGGCGGCCGTGCTTCGACCCTGGACGCCATCGGTTGGATCGCATTGACCCAGGTCGACAGCGGCGGTCGTCTGGCGCTGCGGCGCGCGGATGTCGTCGCGGATCGATTGTCGCTGCTCGGCGCGCAGTTCCCCGACACGCGCCTGCAGATCGCACCCGCGAGCGGCGGTCTCGCCGTGCAGCTCGACGGCGCCGCGCTGGCCGGCGCGCTGCTGGTGCCGGACGGCGAAGGCGGCAGCATCGCCGGTCGTCTGCAACGCCTGCACTGGCGCAGCGCGCCCGCGGCGACCGCAGCCGCGGCGAGCATCGCGACGCCCGCACCGGTCGGCACGAGCTTCGACCCGACGAAGATTCCCGCGATCAATCTGCGCGTCGACGACCTGCGCATCGCCCGCGCCGCGCTGGGCGAGGCGCAGTTCCGCTCGCGTCCCACCGCGACGGGCATGGAGATCGTGCAGTTGCAGACCCGCGCGCCGAAGCGGCGCATCGATGCGTCCGGCGACTGGAACGGTCGCGGCGCCGCGGCGCGCACGCGATTGGCCGCGACCTTCGCCAGCGAGGATTTCGGGTCGCTGCTCGACGATTTCGGCATGGGCGGACGGGTCGGCGGCGGCAAGGGCGACGTGCGCTTCGATGCGCAGTGGCCCGGCACGCCGATGGCGTTCCAGCTCGGTGCACTGGACGGCAGTCTCAAGCTCGACGTGCGCGACGGCCGGCTGGTGGAAGTGGAGCCCGGCGGCACCGGCCGCGTCCTGGGTCTGCTGAGTCTGGCGCAGTTGCCGCGCCGTCTGACCCTGGATTTCCGCGATTTCTTCTCCAAGGGGTTCGCGTTCAACACCCTCGCCGGCACCGTGCGGTTCGCGGCCGGCAGCGCGCGCAGCGACGATCTCGCAATCGACGGTCCGGCGGCGCGGATCAATATCCGCGGTGCGGCGAATCTGCGCGCACAGACCTTCGACCAGACCATCGAGGTGCTGCCCAAGACAGGCAATCTGCTGACCGCGGTCGGTGCGATCGCCGGTGGGCCGGTCGGTGCGGCGGTGGGCGCGGTCGCCAATGCGGTGCTGCAGAAGCCGCTGGGGCAGGCCGCGGCCAGGCATTATCGCGTCACCGGGCCGTGGAAAGACCCCAAGGTCGAAGTGATGGAGCGCACCGGTGCATCGTCGCGCGACAAGCCGGGTTCGGGCTGAGCGTTGCCCAGCGCCTGCCCGCTTCATGGCGCCGGTTTGAAACCGGCGGCCATCGTCACCATCCTTTCCTCACGCCGTCATTTTCCGGAACCGCCATGTCTTCGATGCAGCTTCTCCCCGAATCGCGCCTGCTCGCTCCCGCCGGAATCGATCACGCCGGGCTCGAACGCGCCTTCGGTCTGCTGCTCGGTCCGGGCATCGACTTCGGCGATCTGTATTTCCAGCATTCGCGCCGCGAGGGCTGGACGATGGAGGACGGCATCGTCAAGGACGGCTCGCACGCCATCGACCAGGGCGTCGGCGTGCGCGCG
>CAMLLG010000079.1 GCA_946480825.1 uncultured Lysobacteraceae bacterium | reverse complement strand
TTCAACTTCAGTGCCGGTCCCGCCACCCTGCCCGAGAGCGTCCTTCGCCAGGCCCGGGACGAAATGCTGGAGTGGCGCGATTCCGGCGCATCCATCGTCGAGCACAGCCATCGCGGCCCCGAGTTCATCCAGGTCGCGGCCGAGGCCGAGGCCGATCTGCGCACGCTGATGTCGATTCCCGACGATTACGCGGTGCTGTTCCTCGGCGGCGGCGCCACCACCCAGCAGGCGCTGATTCCGC
This sequence comes from uncultured Lysobacteraceae bacterium, assembly GCA_946480825.1. The sequence continues at coordinate 16,014 of CAMLLG010000079.1, read as the reverse complement.
TCAACTTCGCCGCGCCCGGTCAGGCCGTGGACTACGTCGTGAGCGGCCACTGGGGCAAGACCGCGATCAAGCAGGCCAAACCGTATGTCGACCTGCGCGTGGCCGCGACCAGCGAGGCCGGCGGCTTCCGCGACATTCCGGCGCGCGACACCTGGCAACTGTCGGCCGACGCGGCTTATGTGCACATCACCGCGAATGAGACCATCCATGGCGTCGAATTCCGCGAAACTCCCGATGTCGGCGACGTGCCGCTGGTCGCCGATTTCAGCTCCAGCATCGCCTCGGAGCCGGTCGACATCTCGAAATACGGCGTGATCTATGCCGGCGCGCAGAAGAACCTCGGTCCGGTCGGCATCACGGTCGTGATCGTGCGCCGCGACCTGCTGGAGCGTGCGGGCCAGCCGCGGGCCGATATCTTCAATTACGCTTCGCACCTCAAGGGCGAGTCGATGCTCAACACCCCGCCGACCTGGAACTGGTACATGCTCGGCCTCAACGTGAAGTGGATGCTGGCCGAAGGCGGCGTCGCCGAATTCGCGCGACGCAGCGCCGAGAAGTCCGGTCTGCTGTATTCGGTGATAGACGCGTCCGGCGGCTATTACCGCAACGAAGTGGCCGCCGCCGTGCGTTCGCGCATGAACGTGCCCTTTTTCCTGCACGACGAAGCGCTGGACAAGCCCTTCCTCGCCGAAGCCAAGGCCGCCGGGCTGATGGCGCTGAAGGGCCATCGCGCCCTCGGCGGTATGCGCGCCTCCATCTACAACGCCATGCCGGTCGAAGGCGTGAAGGCGCTGGCCGAATTCATGCAGGATTTCAAGCAACGCCATGGCTGACAAACCCACGCGGAAAAGCCCGGCGAAGTCTGCCGAAACGCCGGCGGCGAAGCCGAAGACTGGCAAACGCGCCGCGCAGCCCAAGGCTGCGGTCGAGATTCCGGTCGACGCGCAGGGCAAGCCCGATCTGCTCGCGGTCCGCGCGCAGATCGACGGCATCGACCGCGAGATCCAGACGCTGATCGCCGAGCGCGCGCTGTGGGCGCACCAGGTCGGCAAGGCCAAGGGCAAGCTCGCCGCTGCGGTGGATTACTACCGGCCCGAGCGGGAGGCGCAGGTGCTGCGCCGCGTGGTCGACCGCAACGAAGGCCCGCTGTCCGACGAAGTGCTGGTGCGGCTGTACCGCGAGATCATGTCCGCCTGCCTGGCCCAGCAGGAACCGCTGCGCATCGGCTATCTCGGGCCGGAAGGCACGTTCTCGCAGCAGGCGGTCTACAAACACTTCGGCCACTCGGCGATGGCGCTGCCGCTGGCCTCGGTCGAAGAGGTGTTCGACGATGTCGCCGCCGGACACGCCGATTTCGGCGTGGTCCCGGTGGAGAATTCCGGCACCGGCACCATCCAGTCCACCCTCGATCTCTTTCTCACCTCGCCGCTGATGATCTGCGGCGAGGTCGAACTGCGCGTGCATCAGTATCTGCTGTCGCGCACCGGCCACATCGAAGACATCGAGCGCGTTTATTCGCATGCGCTGTCGCTGGCGCAGTGCAAGGCATGGCTGCGGCAGAACCTGCCGAGCGTCGAGAAGCACGCGGTGGTCAGCAACGCCGAAGCCGCCCGCCGCGCGCGCAACGCCGACGACGCCGCCGCCATCGCCGGCGAGAACGCGGCGCATGCCTATGGCCTCAAGGTGGTGGCCGGCCCGATCGAGGACCGCGCCGACAACACGACACGCTTCCTGGTGATCGGTCGCGCTTCGTTTCCATCTTCGGGCCACGACCGCACCTCGCTGCTGGTGTTCATCCGCGACCAGCCCGGCGCGCTGTACAAGATCCTCGAACCGCTGGCGCGCCGCGCGATCAGCATGAACCGGATCGAATCGCGCCCCGCGCACGGCAAGCTGTGGCAATACGCGTTCTTCATCGATGTCGCCGGCCATGCCGAAGAATCGCCGCTCAAGGATGCGCTGGCCGAGATCGACAAGTACGCCGGCGATGTACGCGTGCTGGGGTCTTATCCGGTGGCGGTGCCGTAAGGTCCGATATCGCAGTTTTGAAAACCCTCGGTCATCCCGAATCCCCGGTTTCATCGGGGTGAGGGACCTGCTTCTGTTTCGATGCACTTCCACGGCAGGTCCCTCGCTTCGCTCGGGATGACAACGGGCTCCGCAACGGATATTGCGACATCTGATTTCTGAACACGGTCATCGGCAATCTTCAATGAAACAAACCGATCACGCCTCCGAAACCTTCTTCTCCTCCCTCGCCCAACCCGGCATCCAGCGTCTGCGCGCCTACGATCCGGGGCACGATCTGGTCGCGTTCCGTCGCCGGTTCGAAGGTCGGCACTTGATCGAACTGGGCTCGAACGAAAACCCTTACGGCCCCAGCGCGCGGGCCAAGGAAGCGGTGCTCGGCACGATCCACGACAGTTTCCGCTATCCCGATCCGCTCGGCGGCGACCTCAAGCGCGCGCTTGCGGCGAAGCATGGCGTCGATGTCGGTGCGATCCTGCTCGGCAACGGCTCGCACGAACTGCTGATGCAGTTCGCGCAGGTGTTCGCCGGCCCGGGCGTCGATGTCGTCGCCTCGCAGTTCGGCTTCGCGGTGTACGCCATCGCCGCGCAGTGCGCGGGCGCGACGCTGCGCGTGGCGGCCTGCCACCCGGACGATCACGCGATGCCGCGCGGCCACGATCCCGACGCCATCGCCGCCGCGATCACCGATGCCACCCGGCTGGTCTATCTGGCGAATCCGAACAACCCGACCGGCACCTGGTACACCGCCGAGGCCTTCGCGGCCTTCATGGCGAAGGTGCCGCGCGACGTGGTCGTGGTGGTCGACGAGGCCTATGCCGAATTCGTCGATGCGCCCGGGTGGGCATCGGCGCTGACCGTGCAGGCGCATTATCCGAATCTGGTCGTCACCCGGACCTTCAGCAAGGCCTATGCGCTGGCGGGGTTGCGCGTCGGTTACGCCATCGCGCATGCCGGCCTGATCGCGGTCGTCGAACGGGTGCGCGAGAGCTTCAACGTCAACAGTGCCGGGCTGGCCGCCGCGCAGGCCGCGCTCGGCGACGACGAACATCTGCGGTGGGTGGTCGCGCGCAACGCGGAACAGCGCACGGCGCTCGCGACCGCGCTCCGCGGCCGCGGCCTGCGGGTGTTTCCGTCGCAGACCAATTTCCTGCTCGCGCAGTTCGCGGAGCCGGGCGACGAGTCCCGCGTCGCCGGCATCGAAGCGGCGCTGTGCGAGCGCGGCATCGTGTTGCGGCCGATGGGCGGTTACGGCCTCGGCCACTGCCTGCGCATCACCGTCGGCAACGCCGACGAAAACCGCCGGCTGCTGGCCGGCCTCGACGAGGTGCTGACATGAGCGATGCCGCCAAGAAAGATTGGATCGTCGGCGCCGGCAGGCCGCTGAGCGGACGCATCCGCGTGCCCGGCGACAAGTCGGTGTCGCACCGCGCGATCATGCTCGCCTCGCTGGCCGAAGGCGTGTCGCGCATCGACGGCTTCCTCGAAGGCGAGGACACCCGCGCGACCGCCGCGGTGTTCCAGCGCCTCGGCGTGACCATCGAAGCGCCGTCGCCGCAATCGCGGATCGTGCACGGCGTCGGCCTGCACGGGCTGCGCGCCAGCGTCGACGCGCTCGACTGCGGCAACGCCGGCACCGGCATGCGCCTGCTCGCGGGCGTGCTCGCGGGGCAGGCGTTCGACAGCACGCTCGTCGGCGACGATTCGCTGTCGAAGCGACCGATGCGGCGCGTCATCGAGCCGCTGTCGCGCATGGGCGCCGCGATCGACAGCGAGGACGGCGGCCTGCCGCCGCTGCGCATCCGCGGCGGCCGCGCGCTGCAGGGCATCGACTACACGCTGCCGGTCGCCAGCGCGCAGGTGAAATCGGCGCTGCTGCTGGCCGGTCTCTACGCCGCGGGCGACACCATCGTGCGCGAGCCGCATCCGACCCGCGACTACACCGAACGCATGCTGTCGGCGTTCGGCTGGCCGATCGAGTTCGAACCGGGCGTCGCGCGCGTGCGCGGCGGTGCCGGCAACGCCCACGCGCTGCGCGCCACCGACGTGCACGTGCCGGCGGATTTCTCCTCGGCCGCGTTCTTCCTCGTCGCCGCCAGCGTGATTCCGGGCTCCGACCTCGTGCTCGAAGCGGTGGGCATGAATCCGCGCCGCACCGGCCTGCTGCAGGCCCTGCGCGCGATGGGCGCCGACATCGTCGAAACCGATGCGCGCCGCGCCGGCGGCGAAGCGGTGGCCGATCTGCACGTGCGCGCCGCGCCGCTGCGCGGCATCGCGGTGCCCGAGGCGATCGTGCCGGACATGATCGACGAATTCCCGGCGCTGTTCGTGGCCGCGGCCTGCGCCGAAGGCGAGACCCGCATCACCGGCGCCGCCGAACTGCGGGTGAAGGAATCGGACCGCCTCGCGACGATGTCCGCCGCGCTGCGCGCGCTGGGCATCCGGGTCGACGAATCCGATGACGGTGCGATCATCCACGGCGGCGCGTTCGCGCTCGATCCCGCGTCGCCGGTCGTCATCGACAGCCACGGCGATCATCGCATCGCGATGGCGTCGGCCATCGCCGGTCAACGCTGCCCGGGCGAATTCGTCATCGCCGACATCGCCAACGTCGCGACCTCGTTTCCGGGGTTCGACGCGCTCGCGCGGGGCGTGGGGTTCGCGTTGCGGGAGGCGTGATCGCCTCGCGGCGGGGCGCGTTCGATCTCGGTGCGCCGAATGCGCGGTGCCGAAGCCCAGATGCCGTGGCCGAAGTCCAGATGCCGTAATCGGCTCGATCAACGCCCTTCGAGCGTGAACGAGATCGGCACTTCGAGCGTCCCGGTCACGGCGCGGCCGTTCTGCTGCGCGGGGCGGAAGGTCCAGCGGCGTGCGGCCTGCGCCGCGGCGCGGTCGAGCGCACGCGAGCGGCTGCTGCGGGCGACCTCCACGTTCACCGGTTCGCCGCGTTCGTCGACGGTGATCCGCAGCACGACGGTGCCGGTTTCGTTGTTGCGCAGGGCTTCGGCCGGATAGCGCGGGGAAGGGCGCGAGATCGCTACCGGCACGCCGCCGGGCGCGGTGGGTCGCGTCGCGCCATCGGTCGGATTGGACCCGTCCGCCAGCGGGCGATTCGTCGGCGTCTCGGCCGGAGGTGCCTGCTGCACCGGAGGCGGCGGGGCCGGACGCGGGTTGCGCAGCGCGGCCTCGGCGGCCTCGGACAGGCCGCTGGCGCTGCCCGTGCGGTCGGTCGCCGGTGCGGGCAGGGGTTCGAAGACCTGACCCTCGATGCCGCCGGTCTTGTCGGCGGGGCGGTAGAAATTGCCGTTGTCGCGCATGTCCAACCACAGCAGGAAAAACATCAGCAGACCGACGCCGAAGCCGCCGGCCAGCAGCCAGCGCGCGCGCCGCGAGAGGGAGAAACGGAACCCCGAGGGCGATCCTCGGGACGGCCCCTGCGGCGTGGTGGGTTGAACGGTCGACATGGGGCGGGCGAGGCGCGGGAGGTGGCTCGATTGTGGCACAGGCGCCGCGCAGCGTTTCCGCGGCCGTGTGCGCGGCGGCGCGATGGATTTGGCGGCAATTCAGGCGATGGTTTTCGGGCGATAATCGCGGTCCGTCACGCTTCGCGATGCCCCCATGCTCGATCCCGTCCTGCTGCGCAACCAACCCGCCGAACTCGCCGCCCGTCTCAAGCAGACCCGCGGTTACGACCTCAACGTCGCCGACCTGCTGCTGCTCGAAACCGAGCGCAAGCAGATCCAGGTGCGCACCCAGGAGCTGCAGAGCCTCCGCAACGAGAAGTCGAAGCTGATTGGCCAGTTGATGGGCCAGATCTCGAAGGCCAACGCTGCCGGCAATGCAGAAGAAGCAGAAACCCTGAAGGCGCGCGTTGAGGCGACCAAGGCTGAAGTCACCGGATTCGGTGAAGAGCTGAAAGCCAGCGAAGGCACGCTCGAGAAGATCAAGCTCGCCATCGACGCCATCGCCGCCGGCATCCCGAATATCCCGCACGAGTCGGTGCCGTTTGGTAGCGACGAGACCCAGAACGTCGAACAACACCGCTGGGGCACGCCGCGCGTGTTCGACTTCGAGGTCAAGGACCACGTCGAACTCGGCGCCCGCCACGGCTGGCTGGACGGCGAAACCGCCGCCAAGCTCAGCGGCGCGCGCTTCACCGTGCTGCGCGGCCAGCTCGCCCGCCTGCATCGCGTGCTGGCGCAGTTCATGCTCGATCTGCACACCAACGAGCATGGCTACGAGGAAACCAATGTGCCGCTGTTGGTGAATGCGGAGTCGATGCGCGGCACGGGACAGTTGCCGAAGTTCGAGGAGGATTTGTTTTCGACCATTGAGATCGAGCTAGGCTTGGCTCGTATCGCCGGTCAAGCTTGGTACGAAAAACAAATCAAAGAGGCCGCGATAGAAGATAATTCAGAAAAGTTCGCTGAAGGCGTGAGGGGGGTGGTCGAGTCGAGCAAACAGTATTACCTCATCCCCACCAGCGAAGTCCCGCTCACCAACATCGTCCGCGACGCGATCGTCGACGCCGAGCGTCTGCCGCTGCGGATGACCGCGCATTCGATGTGCTTCCGCGCCGAGGCCGGCAGCGCCGGGCGCGACACCCGCGGCATGATTCGCCAGCATCAGTTCGAGAAGGTCGAGCTGGTGTCGATCGCGAAGCCCGAGGACAGCGATGCCGAGCATGAACGCATGACCCGTGCCGCCGAGACCGTGCTGGAAAAGCTCGGCCTGCCGTACCGCAAGGTGCTGCTGTGCACCGGCGACATGGGCTTCGCGGCGCAGAAGACCTACGACCTCGAAGTCTGGCTGCCGTCGCAGAATACCTATCGCGAGATTTCCTCGTGCTCGAACTGCGGCGATTTCCAGGCGCGGCGGATGCAGGCGCGCTGGCGCAATCCGGCGACCGGCAAACCGGAACTCGTGCACACGCTCAACGGCTCCGGCGTCGCCGTCGGCCGCGCGCTGATCGCGGTGATGGAGAACTACCAGAACGCCGACGGCTCGATCACGGTGCCGGACGCGCTGCGCGGGTACATGGGCGACGCCGAGACGATCGCCTGATGGGGCGCGTTCAATACGCATGAACGACACGGGCCGCTTTCGCGGCCCGTGTTCGTTTTGCCGGCAGGATCGATCAGAACAGATCGATGTTCGGCCAGGTCGAGACCTCGCTGTCGATGGCCTTCAGCAGGTCGTCGATCTGATCGGGCTTGCCGTTGTCGCCGTTGCCGGCGCCGACCAGGCCGTTGCCGCTCGGGCCGACGCGGAACACGGCGGACGTGCCGCTCATTTCGCCGTAGTGCGCGTAGCCGTTGTTGAGCGCGGTCTGGTAGCGCATGAAGCGCAGCAGGTCGAGCGGGCGCGCGATCCAGCCGCCGTGCGAATCGAAGCGCTTGGGTTTGACGCTGGAATAGGCACCGCCGCCGTAGTACACGACCTCGTCGGGCTTGCGGTCGGCTTCCTTGTCGCCGCCGATGACCACGTCCGGCGCGCCGGCGGGTTTCATGAAGTTGTCGCGGACATACGCCTCGTACGACTTGCCGGTTTTCTTCTCGATCACGCGGCCCAGCAGGCAGTAGCCGAAGTTGGAGTACATGTCCGAGCTTTCGAGATCCGCCGGCGTGGTGCCGGGCGTGTAGCCGAGCGGATAATTCTCCAGCGCCCAGGTGATCAGACCCGCGTGGTCGGTGCCGGTGTAGGCGAACATCGGGTCGCTGCCGTTGCCGTCCTTGTCGATCCGCCGGAAACCGGCGCGGTGGCGGACCAGATGATCGATGGTGATGTCCTCGATGTCCGGATTGCCCGACGGCGTCGCCCAGGTCTTGCCGAGGATCGTGTTGCTGCCGAAGACCTTGCTGCCGCTGTCCAGATCGGTGTCGGCCAGCAGCTTGCGGATGGCGACATCGGTGATCGGCTTGGACACGCTGGCCATGCGCAGGCGATGCACCGGCGACATCGGCATGCCGTTGTCCTTGTCGGCGACGCCGAAGCCGGCGGCGTAGACCAGGCGCTTGCCGCGCATGATCGCGATCGACACGCCGGGCATGCCGGTGTCGCGCAGGTAGGCGCGCGCCTTGCGGTCGATCAGTTCCAGGTCGGCGCCCTTGAACACGGTGTTGGTCCAGATCGCGTTGAAGCGGACGCCACTGCCGCTGTTGAACGCCTGCACGTAGGCCGGCGTGTAGCTCTGGTACAGATGGTTGTCGAACACCGACTGATAGTGCGCGTTCGGGATGCCGTGCCGCGCCGAATAGTACGGCCCGGCCTGTTTCACCCACAGCGCGGCGTAGCGATCGCTGTTGCCTTCGCGATAGCCGCTGACCATCTTCAACCGATAGCCGTCGCGGGCGAAGCCGTCGAACGCGGTCTGATACTGCGCCGAAGTCAGGCCATGACGCGCGACCCAGGCCGGGCCGCCCTTCTCGAAGATCGCGGCGAACCGCGGCGAGCCGCCGACGGTGTAGGCGCTGACGTGGCTGAGGCCGTAGCCCTGCTTCGACAGATCGTCGACCGCGGCCTGATATTGCGCCGCGGTGAGTCCGTGCCGCGCCGACCACGCCGGGCCGCCGGTCTTGGTCCAGATGCCGGCGTAGTAGGCGTTGTTGCCGACCGCATAGCCGTTGATGAAGGTCAGGCGATAACCCTTCTTGGCGAAGTCGTCGAACGCGGCCTGGTACTGCTGGGCGTTGAGGCCGTGGCGCGCGGACCATTCCGGGCCGGCTTTTTTCGACCACAGCGCGGCGTAGCGCGCGCTGCCGCCGCTGTCGTAACCGCTGATCGAGGTCAGCCGGAATCCCTTGCCGGTGTACTCCTCGAATGCTGCCTGGTACTGCGCGCCGGTGAGGCCGTGGCGGGCGACCCAGTCGGCGGCCATGGCCGGTGCGGCCGCGAGTTGCGCCGCGGCTATGGCCGCGAGCGTGTACGCGGCGAGGCGCAGGCGTTGGAGCGGGGGAGTGCGGTGGATGGCATGCATGGTGGTGTCTCCTGTGGCGTGGATGGCCGATGGGTCGTTGCGCCGTCGATCGTCCGGGCTCGTGATGATGGCGGTCGTTCGCGGCATTGTGGAAGGCGTCGTGGAATTCATGTGGATATTCATGCGGATGGTCATGCGGGCGACGTCTATTTCCGCCAGATCGCGGCGAAGCGGGCGCTGCCGCCGACCGAATAGCCGGTGACGACGCGGGTGAGATAGCCGTTGCCGGTCGCGTTTTCCCATTCCGACTGGTATTGCTGGCCGCTCAGGCCATGCCGCGCCGACAGCGCGCCGGCGGGTTTCGAGGCGAAGATCGCGGAAAAATAGATCTTGCCGTCGAGGCCGTAGGCGTTGAGATACACGGGTTTGCGGCCCTGGGCGGTGTTGTCGGCGAACGCCTGCTGGTATTCGTCGGGCGTGAGTCGCGATTTCGCGATCCAGCCGCCGCCGTCCGATTTTTCGTACAACGCGGTGTAACGGGGCTGGCCGCCGACCGCGGTCACCGCGATGTTGCGCGCGCGGAAACCGGCGGCGCTCCAGTCGTCGAAGCGCTGCTGGTGTTGCTGCGCGGTCAGGCCGTGGTAGGCGCGCGTCTCCGGCCCGCCGTCCTTGCGGAAGATCGCCGCGTAACGCACTTCGCCATCGCTCGAATAGCTTTCGACCTGCGTCGGCCGATAGCCCTGGCCGGTGATCGCGGTGAAGCGTTGCTGGTACTGCGCCGCGCTCAGGCCGTGCACGGCCTGCCAGGCGACGTTGCCGGCGGGGCGGAACACCGCGTTGTAGCGCACGTCGCCGTCGACGCTGTAGCCGTCGATCCACTCCAGCGCATAGCCCGCCATCGCCGCCTGTTCGAACACGCACTGGTAATCGCGTGCGGGTATGCCGTGGCGCGCGTATTCGCCGCTGCCGGCCTTGACCACACCGGGCACTTCGCGCGCGGTGTAATTGCGGCCAGTGACGAAACGGCCGCCGTCGATGCCGCAGATCCGCGGGATGCGATTGCGCTTGCTGCCGTCGTTGTCGGTGAGGAAACCGCCGGTTTCGGTGATGCCGTCGGAGCCCTTCGGCACGCCGACCTCGAAATGCAGATGCGGGCCGCTGGCGCAGCCGACTTCGCCCTCGTCGCCGAGATAGGTGCCGGCCTTCACGAACTGGCCTTCGGTCAGCTTCGCCTTGCCGCTGGACGAGCCCTTGCGCATATGCGTGTACTTCGTCCACTCGCCGTTGGCGTGTTCGATCCAGACGTAGTTGTTCTTCTGTTCGCTGACCGGCTTGCCCTTGCAGTCCAGGCGCTGGTCGAAGCCGTCGACGACGTGGCGCACGAAGCCGTCGGCCGCGGCGACCACACGATAGGTGCCGCCGCCGGTGCCGTTCATGTCGATGCGACCGGGCGGGCTGTGGTCGATGTGGTCGCCGCCGACGCGCAGCTTGGTGCCGTCGTCGTAGGGAATGCGGTACAGACCTTTCGAAGGGTCGATCGCGAAGGCGGGGCCGGCCAGCAGCAGGGCGGCGAAGCCGGCGAGCGCGATGCGGGGCAGATGGGACATGGTGGTCTCCGGTGACGATGTGGGATGCGATGGCGTTGGGCGTTCGGGGCGGTGCGCAGTGGCGATCCGATGCGCGATCCGGTCCCGCTCGTTTTGGTGAGTCGCGGAATGCGGGGGAAACCCGCCACTTGTTTTCGACTTTCGTTCGATGTCGTTCGCATCGCGGATCGAGGGCCGTTCGCGTCGCCGTTTCGCGTTGGAGCGTAAGGCCCCGCGATCTGCGGGGGACGCATGGCGGGTTTCGCCGTCGTTTCGCGACTCATCGGGAATGCGGGATCGCGATGTCCCGTTCGCGGCCCGCACGTCCACCGCCCATCCATGCGTCAGGAGAACCCGAAATGCCCAACACCCGCACCCGCATCGCTCATTGCCTGGCGGTCGCCGCCGTCCTGTCCACCGCCGTCGTCTGCGCGCAGACGCCCACCGCCGTGCGCAAACAGACGCCGCAGGCGCAGCCGCAGGCCCAACCGCAACCGACATCGGCCGGCACCCTCACCGGGCCCGACGACCCCAATCCGACCCGCCCCGATCCCGATGTCGGCGAAGTGCAGCAGCGGGCGCCGTGGCCGCCGCGGCTGAAGATCGATCTGGCCTTGATCGATGCCTTCACGCTGGGCAGCACCCAGATTCCGTGGGGCAACATCGTGACGATCCTCGACGACACCGCACTGTCGCAAAGCAACGGCCGCTGCGTGTTCGCCTTCCGCTATGCCACGCGCAATCAGGGCGGGCTGGCCTCGGTCGCCACCAAGAACCGGATCATGCTCGGCACGCAGGCCGGTCCGATCCTCGCGTCTTCCTCGTTGCCGGCATTGGCGCCGGGCGCCAGCGGCGGCGTCGGCGGCAAGCTGGTGTTGAATCCGGGCGAATCCATGATCTACGTGCACGCCGACAGCAGCGCGCTGAACGCCGAATCGGACGAGGCCAACAACCTGCGTCGCGTGAAGGTCACGGTGAAGGGCGACTGTCGCTGAGCTTGCCTCGCCGCGGAGCGACCATTCCGCACGGAACAGCCCTCAGCTCGCGGGCGCGGACAATCCCGCGGCCGCGAGCGCCCGCGTCGCTTCGCGGGTGCGTGGGTCTTCCGCGCCGAAGGCCTTGCGACGCAGGCGCCAGGCGTCGCGCAGCAGCGATTCGCCCTCGCTGCGCGCGCCGCGTGCGATCAACAGCGTGCCAAGCGGCAGCAGTGCGCTGGCGAATTTCGGATGATCCGCAGGCAGGCGCTTGCGATAGATCGCGACGCCCTGGCGCATCGCCGCTTCCGCATCGCCCCAACGGTCTTTGCCGGGTTGCCGGAACAGCACCGCGCCCAGCCGGTTCCAGGCCAGACCGACGCGATCGTGGTCGTCGCCGTAACGCGCGCGCCACGCCGCCAGCGTTTCGCGATAACGACGTTCGGCTTCGGCCAAGTCGCCGCGCTTCTCGGCGAGTTCGCCGAGATTGAACGCCGTCGCCGGCAGTCCCGGATCGCCGGCGGGATAGGCCGCCAGCGCAGCGATGTAATACGCCTCGGCGCGATCGAATCCGCCGCTTTCGAAATGGTTGCGTCCGAGGTCGTTGAGATTCAGCGCCACTGCCGGATGGCGTTCGCCGTAGGCCTTGCGCCGGATCGCGAGGCTGCCTTCGAGCAGCGTGCGGGCGCCGATGAAATCGCGGCGGGTCTTCAGGACCCGGGCGAGGGACAGCATGCTCGTGGCCACGTCCGGATGATGCGGGCCCAGGCTTTTTTCCTGCGACGCCAGCGCTTCGCGATAGAGCGCTTCGGCCGAATCGTATTCGCCCAGATCGTTGCGGATCTGGGCGAGGTCGCTGACGGTGTAGGCGATCGTCGCATGGCCCGCCGGCAGCAGTTGCCGGCGCAGCGTCAACGCCTGGCTCACCAGCGGTTCGGCCCCGGCGTAATCGCCGCTGCGGCGCAGGCTCATGCCCAGTCCGTGCAGGCTTTCGGCCACGTCGGGATGACGTTCGCCATGACGGGCGCGGCGGATCGCCAGCGCGTCGCGATAGGTCGCCTGTGCGGTCTCGACTTCGCCGCGCAGATCGGCCAGTTCGGCGAGATCCTGCAGCACGTCATCCTGTCGCAAGTCCGCCACCTGCGCGCCATCGCCGCTGTCTGTGCCGACATGCATGCGTCGATAGTCGTCCAGCGCATCGCGCAGATGCATCTCCGCCAGCGCGTAATCGCCGCGATCGATCGCCACCCGGCCGCGGCCGTGGCGTGCCCGCGCCAGCAGCAGCGGTCGATCCATGACCTGTTTCGCTGCGCGCAGGCCGCTGTCGGCCAGCGCTTCGGCGCGCTCGTATTCGCCGAGATCGCGATACGCACTGGCCACCACGTCCAGCAGTTCCGCCTGCACCTCGGGCTGGCCCGCCAGTTCGCGCTCGATCAACGGCCAGCCGTTGTCCAGCAGCTGTCGCGCGGTGAGCGGCGATTCTTCGGCGAGTTTCGGGCCGGTGCCTTCGAACAGGCGCCGGGTGAGGGCGGCGATCTGCCGCGCCTTCGTCGCTTCGGCCCGCGCGCGGTCGCGCTCGCGCGCCAGCGCGTCGGCCTGCAGCGTCGCGGTGATCGCATAGCCCAGGGTCAGCGCGAAGATCGTGGTCGTCGCCGCCACCGCCCAGGCGTTGCGCCTGAGGAACTTGCCGCTGCGATAAGCCCAGGTTTCCGGCCGGGCGCGCACCGTCTGCCCGCGGCGCCAGCGTTCGAGGTCCTCGATCATCAGCGCGACCGAGGCATAGCGGCGTTCGGGCGCCTTGCGCAGCGCCTTCAGCACGATGTTGTCGAGATCTCCGCGCAGCTTGCGGCGCAGCGCGGCCGGGGTCGTCGCGCGCGCGGCGCAGCGTGCGCGGTCGTCGTCGCCGATGCGTTCGCTCGGCCGCACCGGTTCGCTTTCGCAGACCGCGGCTTCGATCGCGCGCGCGCTCGCTTCCTGCGCATGCTGCGCGCGGTGCCCGGTCAGCAGTTCGTACAGCAGCAGGCCGAGCTGATAGACATCGGTCACGGTCGACGTGGGCTGCCCAAGCACCTGCTCCGGCGCAGCGTAGTCGGGCGTGAACGCGCGCAGCAGGGTGGGCGACGCTTCGGTCGCGCTGTTCGCGCTGTCGCCGCTCGAAGCCCGCAGCGCCTTGGCGATGCCGAAGTCGAGCAGTTTCGGCGCGCCGTCCGCGCCGACCAGGATATTGCCGGGCTTGAGGTCGCGATGCGCGACGAGATTGCGATGCGCGTGCGCGACCGCATCGGCGATCCGCAGGAACAGCGCGATCCGCGCATCGACGTCCAGCCTGCGTCGGTCGCAGTCGCGATCCAGCGCTTCGCCGTCGACGTACTCCATCACCAGATACGGTCGGCCGTCGGCGCTGCGTCCGCCATCCAGCAGCCGCGCGATGCCCGGGTGGGTCAGCGTGGCCAGAATGCGGCGCTCTTCGGCGAAGCGGCGCAGGAAGTCGTCCGATTCGGTGCCCAGGCGCAACAGTTTCAGCGCGCCGGTCTGATGGAAACCGTCCGCATCGCGTTCGACCCGATAGACCGTGCCCATGCCGCCGTGGCCGATGCGTTCCACCGGCGTCCACACCCCGATCCGACCGGGCAGAGGCGCATCGTCGGTCGGCCCGTGCTCGTCGAACAGCGCCGTCCAGCGTGCGGGCCCGGCCGCATCCCGCGGCAGCGCGGCGTGCTCGGCGACCGCCAGGGCCAGCAGCCCGCGCAGATCCGAGGCCAGCGCCGCGTCTTCGGCTTCGATCCTTCGCAGCAGGGCGCTGCGGTCTTCGTCCCGGCCCGCTTCGACCAGCGACAGCGCCTCGTCGAACAGCGCGTCCAGCCGCAGTCGCCGGTCGGTCTCGTGCTTCGGACCGTCGTGCAGGCCGCGCTCCGAGGTCACGGCGTTTCCAGCATCTTCAGCAGCCAGGCGCGGGCGCGCATCCAGTCGCGCTGCACCGTGCGCAGCGACGCCTGCAGGGCCTCGGCGGTTTCCTCTTCGGTCATGCCCGCGAAGTAGCGGCATTCCACCAGTTGCGCCAGCCGAGGATTGAATTCGGCCAGCTTCGTCAGCGCCTCGTCGATCGCCAGCAGATGTTCCGGCTGGCCGTCGCTGGCCATCGCATCCGCGGTCAGACTGACTTCCACCCAGCCGCCGCCGCGCTTGGCGGCCAGCCGGCGGCGCGCGTCGTCGACCATGATCCGGCGCATCGCCCGGGCACAGATCGCGAAGAAGTGGCCGCGGTCGCGCCAGTCGACATCGTGCTCGTCCACCAGTTGCAGATAGGCCTCCTGCACCAGACTGGTGGTGTCCAGCAGCGGCCCGCGCGGCCCGTTGCGCTGCAACTGGCGATGGGCGATGGCGCGCAACTGGTCGTAGACCAGCGGCACCATGCGGTCGAAGGCGTTGCGGTCCCCCTGATGGTGACGCTGCAGGAGTTGAGTGATTTCGGCGGACATGCGGGGCTCCGGGGGGGCGGTGGGGGAAGCGGGCGTCGTCCCTCTGCAACCCCATCCGTCAAAACCACCCGGCAACGGCCATATGACGACCGGCGCATTGCATGGGCGCGATAAACTTGGTTCAATTCGCGCCATTGTTCCGGATTTGGAAAAGCCGACGTGAACGATCTCAACGACCTGTACTACTTCGCGATGGTGGTCGAGCACTCCGGCTTCGCCGCCGCCGAACGGGCGCTCGGCATCCCCAAATCGCGCCTCAGCCGACGCATCAGCCAGCTCGAAACCGATCTTGGCGCCCGCCTGCTGCAGCGTTCGACCCGCCGCTTCGCGGTGACCGACGTGGGCCAGAGCGTCTACCGTCATGCCCAATCGATGCTCGCCGAGGCCAGCGCCGCGCGCGAAGTCGTCGACCGGCTCAGCGCCGAGCCCCGCGGCCTCGTGCGGGTGAGCGTGCCGGTGGGCATCGCTCAGGAACTCATGCCGAAACTGCTGCCGGATTTCCTGGCGCGCTATCCGCAGGTCCGCGTGCAGATGCACGTCAACAACCGCCGCGTCGACGTCATCAACGAAGGCTTCGACGTGGCCATCCGCGTCCGCGCCAAACTCGACGACGACGGCAGCCTGGTGATGCGCAGCTTCGGCCAGATCCAGGAACTGCTGGTGGCCAGCCCGAAATATCTCGACCGCGCCGGCCGCCCGCGCGATCCCGACGATCTGGCCGGCCACACCACGCTGAGCATGAGCGAAGACGACGCCCGCCAGCGCTGGGAATTGCAGGGCGAGGGCGGCGAAATCCGCCGGGTCGAACTCAAGCCCCGCGTCGCCGGCTTCGATTTCCCGATGTTGATGGCGCTCGCCAAGCAGGGTCTCGGCATCACCCTCATTCCCGAAACCATCTGCGCCGACGCCGTCCGCAACCGCGAACTGGAAGTGGTGTTGCCCGCCTGGCGCCTGCCGATGGGCATCTGCCACGCCGTCTTCGCCTCCCGCCGCGGCCTGCTGCCCGCGGTGCGCATGTTCATCGACCACCT
>CAMLLG010000078.1 GCA_946480825.1 uncultured Lysobacteraceae bacterium | reverse complement strand
ATTCGACCGAGGCGAAGGCTTCCGCCGCGCTCGGCTTGAAGTGCATCGTCAGGAAAATGCCGGTGACGATCTGGTTGGCCAGGACCACCGTGGCCAGGATGCCGAAGATGTACCAGAGATTGAAATTCTTCGGCGCGTAGTACTCGGTCATGTGCTTCCGGTAGAACGGCATGAATGCCGGCGCCCGGTAGTTGAACCAGTCCATCACGTTGTCGGCGGTACGCGTGAGTATGTTCGCCATGGCTTACGCGCTCCCTTCCGGATCGACGCCGATCACGATCGTGTTGTCGTCGGCGAAATGGTGCGGCGGCACCGGCAGGTTGGTCGGCGCGGGAACGCCCTGGTAGACGCGGCCGGCCATGTCGAACTTCGACTTGTGGCAGGGGCAGAAGTAACCGCCCTTCCATGCCGGGTCGAACGGCTCGGGCCGGATTTCGGCCTTCATCTCGGGCGAGCAGCCCAGATGCGTGCACAGACCGACCAGCACCGAGATGTCGGGCTTGATCGAGCGCAGCTCGCCCTTGATGTAGGACGGCTGCTGATCGGCATTCTCGGAGTTGGGATCGCGCAACTCGCCGTCCAGCGAGGGCAGCGCGTCGAGCACCGCCTTGGAGCGCTTGACGATCCAGATCGGCTGTCCGCGCCATTCGAAGATCAGGCGCTGGCCTTCCTGCAGCCCGCTGATGTCCGCGATCACCGGAGCGCCGGCGAGTTTCGCGCGGGCGCTCGGAAACCAGGACTTGATGAAGGGGACCGAGGCTCCGGCGACGCCGACGGCACCCACCACGGCGGTGGAGGCGGTCAGGAAGCGGCGACGACCCTCGTCAACCGGTTGCGCGCCGTCACCGTGCTGGTGATCCGGCCCGCCTACGACTTTTGTTGCCATCCGGCACTCCGCAAAAGCATTGGGATACTTGGGTTGCGGGCCCGCCTCGTTTCCGAAGCCGGCCGGCAAAGACGACGAAGTGTAACGGAACGCTGAATCGGCCGACAATGTTTGCCTTGCGCGAGACCCCGCGAAGCGGGCGGTGCGGGCGGATAAATGCCCGGAAAGGCGGCCCGCGAGCGGGTGGGACGGGACCGGACGGGCGGCGCCGGGATCGCGGGTTCAGCCCGGGCCCACAAGCACGCCGCGGTAACGCTCGGCCAACTGGCGGACGCGTTCGACGTAGCGCTGGGTTTCGCTGTAGGGCGGAACGCCCTTGTAGCGGTCGACCGCGCCCTCGCCGGCGTTGTAACCGGCGGCGGCCAGGGTCAGGTCGCCGTTGTAGCGCTTGAGCAGCCAGGCCAGGTATTGCACGCCACCGCGGATGTTCTGCGCGGGATCGTAGGAATTGCTCACCCCGAAACGGCGCGCGGTCGGCGGCATCAACTGCATCAGCCCTTCCGCCCCGACCCGCGAGCGCGCATTGGGATTGAACGAGGACTCGGCGTGGATGATGGCGCGCACGATCGCTTCGTCCACCCCGTGCTGGGCGACGGCAGCCCGGATTTCGGTCGCGTAGGCGTCGGTGTTGAGGCGCAGGGTGCCGAAGTTCACGCCCGGCAGCGGGGCGCAGGCGTAGCAGGTTTCGAGGAAGCTGTAGCGGATCGAACGCACCGCGGTGGCGCCGGCCACGCCGCGCGGCGGTTTGCTGGTGTAGTGGCGCACGCCGTCCTTGATGTAGGAATAGACCTGCCCCTGTACGCGTCGGGTCGTGCCCTGACGTGCCGGTGCGGGTGGCGCGGCGATGGGTTGCGACGCGACCGGCGAGCCGGCGATGCCGGCGGCCGGCGTCGACACGGCGCCCATGGCATGCCCCATGGTCGGCACGGGCGCGGGCATCGCGGATGCGGGCGGAGCGGCGGCGGGAGGCGCGCTGACGGCGCGGGCGGTGCTCGCGGTCGACGGTGCGCCGCGCGAGGCCGCCGTCGACGGGGTATAGCTGCTGACGACGACGCACTGGGCGCCCTTCACCCGCTTGCTGGCGTAGGTGCGGCTGCCGTCCGGGCTCTCGCAGCGATAGACCGTGCCGGCACGGGCCGCGGGCGCCGCCAGCGTCGCCGCCAACAGCATGCCGATCGAAAGAATGACGGGGCCCCGGGTCATGGCGAGGGAGTGTCCCCGGATTCGAAAGGTTTGCCAAGTCCTTGATTGAAGGCGCCGACGAACGCGACCGCGTGTCGCCTGCGGGTGGGCGCGGCTACACTGTGCGCCCTTTCACGACTCCGGCCCGGAATGACCGCCGCGCCCCGGACACCGCCATGACCGATCCGCACGCTCCCGAAGCCGCCGCAGCGGCCTCCGCCGCACCCAAAAAGCTCTTCATCGAGACCCACGGCTGCCAGATGAACGAGTACGACTCGGCCAAGATGGCCGAGGTCCTCGGCGCCGAGGAGGGCATGGTGATGACGGAAAATCCGGCGGAAGCCGACGTGATCCTGATCAATACCTGCTCGATCCGCGAAAAAGCCCAGGAGAAGGTGTTCAGCCAGCTCGGCCGCTGGCGCGCGCTGAAGGGCGGAGAGCGGCCGGTGGTGATCGGCGTCGGCGGCTGCGTCGCCAGCCAGGAAGGCGAGGCGATCATCAAGCGCGCGCCGTTCGTGGATCTGGTATTCGGCCCGCAGACCCTGCACCGCCTGCCCGACCTGCTCCGCGCCAAGCGCGAGACCGGCAAGCCGCAGGTCGACATCAGCTTCCCCGAGATCGAGAAGTTCGACCGCCTGCCCGAGCCCCGCGCCGAGGGGCCCACCGCTTTCGTCTCGATCATGGAAGGCTGCTCGAAGTACTGCAGCTTCTGCGTGGTGCCCTACACCCGCGGCGAGGAAGTCAGCCGCCCGTTCGAGGACGTGCTGGTCGAAGTGGCTCAGCTCGCTGCCCAGGGCGTGCGCGAAGTGACCCTGCTCGGCCAGAACGTCAACGCCTACCGCGGACCGATCGCGCCGGCCGAGGACGGCGGCGAAGGCGAGATCGCCGACCTCGGCCTGCTGATCCGCACCATCGCCGAGATCGACGGCCTCGAGCGCATCCGCTTCACCACCTCGCATCCGCTGGAGTTCGGCGACTCGCTGATCGAGGCCTATCGCGATGTGCCCAAACTCGCCAATTTCCTCCACCTGCCGGTGCAATCGGGCAGCGACCGGATCCTGTCGGCGATGAAGCGCGGCTACACCGCACTGGAGTTCAAGCAGAAGATCCGCAAGCTGCGCGCGGTGCGCCCGGACATTTCGATCAGTTCGGACTTCATCGTCGGCTTCCCCGGCGAAACCGAGGCCGATTTCGAGAAGACCATGAAGCTGATCGAGGATGTGGG
This sequence comes from uncultured Lysobacteraceae bacterium, assembly GCA_946480825.1. The sequence goes on along the minus strand of CAMLLG010000078.1, from coordinate 13,039 downwards.
CTTCGACCAGAGCTTCTCCTTCATCTACTCGCGCCGCCCCGGCACCCCGGCGGCCGACATCGAAGACACAGTGAGCAACGAGGAGAAGCACGCCCGCCTCGCGCGCCTGCAGTCGGCGATCAACGAGAACGCGAAACGCATCGCGCAGTCGATGGTCGGCAGCACTCAGACGGTGCTGGTCGAAGGCCCGTCGAAGAAGAATCCGAACGAATTCACCGGCCGCACCGAAAATATGCGCTTCGTGAATTTCCCGGCACCGGCCGGCGCGAAACTCATCGGGCGGTTCGTGGACGTGATCGTCACCGAAGCGATGAGCAATTCGCTGCGCGGCCGATTGGCCCGAACGGATGCCGACGCCGCCTGAGCCGGATCGACAGGATCACCGGTCGAAAGATCACGCTCGATCGCGGATGCCGGTGAACGGCGTCCGCCTGCCCGGCCTGTGAACCCGGACTTCACACAGCCGCCACGCGCCGCCCTCTCCCGCCGCCGAGACTGTGCCGGTCTTCACCGCCGGAGCCGCCATGGCCGCAGTCCCCGAACGCGAATACGACCTGCTGATCGTCGGCGCCAGTTTCGCCGGCGCCGCCTGCGCCATCGCCGCGGCGCAGTACGGGCTGCGCGTCTGCGTGCTGGAGCGCAAGCGCGATCCGGGCCTGAAGCTGCACACCACCGGCATCGTCGTGAAGGAGGCCGCCGAGCGCACCTGGCTGAACCGGGTGCCGGCGAATCTGGTGCGCCGGGTCGAACGCGTGCGCCTGTACGCCCCGAACCTGCGCAACGTCGCGCTGCAGGTGCCCGACTACTACTTCCTCACCACCGACACGCCGAACCTGATGCGCTGGCTGGCCGACGAGATGCGCGCGCAGGGCGTGGACCTGCGGCTGGCGCAATCGTTCCTGCACGCATCGAAGGAACCGGACCCGCGTCGCGGGCGCTGGCATCTGCCCGGGATCGGCCGCACGCACTGGCTGGTCGGCGCCGACGGCGCGAAATCGCGGGTCGCGCAGCGCTTCGGTCTGGGCCATGTCCGCGATTTCCTCTACGGCGTGGAATACGAATTCGCCGGGCTCGAACTGCGCGAACCCGATGCCCTGCACTGTTTCGTCAGCAAGCGCCTGGCGCCCGGTTACATCGGTTGGGCGACGCAGAACCCGACCGGCGTGCAGTTCGGGCTCGCGTTCCGCCATCGCCCTTCGCGCAGCGGCGCACCGGACATCGACGCGTTGCGCGCGCGGGTCGGCCGCGATCTCGGCATCGCCGAGGATCTGACGCCGAGCGCGATCCGCGCCGGCCTGATTCCCTGCGGCGGCCCGGTGTCTCCGCTCGCTCAACCCGGCGTGCTGTTGACCGGCGATGCCGCGGGCATCGTCTCGCCGGTGACCGCCGGCGGCATCCATTCGGCCTGGCAGCACGGCTGGGCGACCGGCGAGGCCGTCGCCCGGCATCTGCGCGACGGCGGCCCGTCGCCGGACCGCGTCGCCGAACGCGCCGCGCCGCGCTACCGGATCAAGCGCGCGCTGCGCTGGACCTTCGACCATGCGCAGATGGACTGGCCGTTCGATCTGATGCTGGGCTCCGCGCCGATGCGCTGGGCCGCCGAGCAGGTCTATTTCGGGCGGCGCGATGCGGCCTGAACACCGCTGCGCCCGCGCGCTCAGCGCAACTCGAACGCATCTCCGTCCAGCATCGCCGGAAAACGTTCGCGGTGCGCGGCCAGCTCCTTCGCCTGCAGGGTGACGGTGACGACGACATCGTCGTCGCCGCATTCGCTGACCGGATGGCCGAGGAAATCGATCACCGCGCTGTCGCCCGCGTAATGCAGTTGATTGCCGTCGGTGCCGACGCGATTGAGTCCGGCGACGTAGCACAGGTTCTCGATCGCGCGCGCGCGCAGCAGCGTCTTCCACGGGTAGGCGCGCGCCGACGGCCAGTTGGCAACGTACAGCAGCAGGTCGTAATCGAGCTGCCCCGGGCGCTCCACGTCGTAGCGGTTGCGCGAGAACACCGGGAAACGCAGGTCGTAACAGACCAGCGGACAGATGCGCCAACCGCGCCATTCGACGGTCAGACGATCGCTGCCGGCGGCGTAGCGCTCGTGCTCGCGCCCATAGCGGAACAGATGGCGCTTGTCGTAGCTATGCAGTGCGCCATCGGGCGTCGCGAACAGCAGCCGGTTGAACACCCGGTCGCCCCCGCGCAACTGCACGCTGCCGCAGACCGCGGCGTCGAGCGCGCGCGCCTGCTCGCGCAGCCACGCGACCGTCGGGCCGTCCATGGTTTCGGCCTGGAGGATGGCATCGTTGGAGAAGCCGCTGGTGAAGGTTTCCGGCAGCAGCACCAGATCGGTCACGCCGCGCAGCCCGGCGATCAGTTCGCCGTAGTAATCGCGGTTTCCGGCCGGATCGTGCCAGCGGGTGTCGCCCTGGACGAGGGTGATGCGCAGATCGTTCATGGAAGGCTCGTCAGAGTTTCAGCAGGCGTTCGATCGCGGCGTCCAGCGTAGCTTCGTTCTTGGCGAAGCACAGCCGCGCCAGACGCTGGCCGGCCGGTGGCGTGTCGTAGAACGGCGACAGCGGGATCGCGGCGACGCCTTTCTCGATGGTGAGCCAGCGGCAGAATTCGAGATCGTCCAGGCCGCTGACCGCGGAATAGTCGACGAGCTGGAAGTAGCCGCCCGGTACCGCAAGCGGCACCAGCTTCGTGTCGAGCAACTGCGCCCGGAAGCGGTCGCGCTTGGCCTGATAGAAGGCGCCGAGCTGCTCGTAATGCTCCGGTTCGGCATCGATCATCGCCGCGAACGCGTGCTGGGCCGGATGGAAGGTACAGAAGACGTTGTACTGGTGAACCTTGCGGAATTCGGTGCTCAGCGCCGGCGGGGCGATGCAGTAGCCGACCTTCCAGCCGGTGCAGTGGTAGGTCTTGCCGAAGCTCGAGATCACGAAGGCGCGTTCGCGCAGCTCCGGATACCGCAGCGCGGATTCGTGGCGGGCGCCGTCGAAGACGATGTGCTCGTAGACCTCGTCGGAAAGCAGCCAGATTCCGGTGTCGCGGAGGATCTCTGAAATCGTATTCATGTCGCCCTCGCCCAGCATGGCGCCGGACGGGTTGTGCGGGCTGTTGATCATCAGCATGCGGGTCTTCGGGCCGATGGCGTCGCGCACGCGCTGCCAGTCGGGGGCGAAGGTCTGCGGGTCCAGCGGGATGTGCACGGCGCGCGCGCCTGCCAGTTCGATCGCCGGTTCGTAGCAGTCGTAGCACGGGTCGAGGACGATCACTTCCTCGCCCGCGCGCACCACCGCGTGGATCGCGTTGAAGATCGCTTCGGTGGCGCCGCTGGTGACGGTGATCTCGGCGTGTTCGTCGGGACGGACGCCGTAGACACGCTCGGTTTTATCGGCGATCGCGCGGCGCAATGCGGGAATGCCGGTCATCATCGAATACTGGTTGTGACCCGCGCGCATGGCCTTGTCGAGTTCGTCGACGAGCCGTTGCGGCACCGGAAAATCCGGAAAACCCTGACCGAGATTGATGGCGCCGTGCTCGGCGGCGAGCTGCGACATCACGGTGAAGATGGTGGTGCCCACCTTGGGCAACTTGCTGTGCGGCATGCGGGAATCCGGGAGTGAACGTGGTGGCGCGAAGGGCGCGCAGAGGCTCGTGCGGCGCTCGATGAACAGTCGGATCGGTGCCTTCTGCGCCGATCTAACACAACTTTCGCGACGGGCGCCAGAGTTTACGGGGCGGCGCGTTCGGGTTAAACCTGTCGGCCATGATGCAGCCGTCCCTCCTGTCCGCCGGCGAGACCCGGATCGCCGAGCTGGTGCGCGCCTACCTTGCCGCGGAGTACCGGTGGGAGTTGGACGGCGAATGGCTGAATCTTCGGATCGGCGCGCCGGCCACCGAGGTGGCGCGACGCTATCCCGACGCCACCCGCTTCGGCCTGCTCTCGGCCTGGGATCCTTATTCGATCCAGCGGCCCGAATCGGTCAACCGCGCGGCCGACGACGCGCTGCAGGACGATCTGCTCGACAGCCGCCGCATTTTCCGGCCGGCGTTCTCGTCGGCCACGAACCGCTCCTGGCGCGAGCCGAGCTGGCTGGTGGTGGACATGGCGGCTGGCGAATTCGATGCGCTCTCGCGTCGCTACGGTCAGCTGGCCACGCTGTACTGGGACGCCGAAGCCCCGGTGCGGATGCGGGTCGACGCCGCGCGGCCGTTTTCGTTCCCGCAGGACACCTTGATTGACTGGCTGCGGGGCTGAGCGGCGCACACGACCGGCGCGGGCATGGACTCGACGGCAAAACCGGCCTCCAGCCCGTAAAATCGTCGCGATGACCGCGCCTCTTCCTTCCGCACCGCCGCTGCTCGCAGCGCACGGCCTCCGTTTCGCGCGCAACGATGAGCCGGTGTTCGGCCCGCTCGATCTCGAGGTCGACGCCGGCGAGGCGCTGCTGATCCGCGGCGACAACGGCGCCGGCAAGACCACCCTGCTGCGGGTATTGGCCGGCCTGCTTCGGCCCGAAGACGGACGGATCGAGATCGACGGCCAGGTCACCGACACTCCGGAACGCACCCGCGCCATCGCCTATCTGGGCCATCTGCCGGCGCTGAAGGCCGATCTCGGCGCGCTGGAGAACCTCGAATTCCTCTGCGGCCTGCACGGCCGCCGCCGGGGCCAGAGCGCCGAAGCGGCGATGCGCATCGTGGGTCTGGACGGTTATCAGGATGCGCTGGCGCGCCAGCTCTCCGCGGGCCAGAAGAAGCGGCTGTCGCTGGCGCGGATGTGGCTGTCGCCGGCGCCGGTCTGGCTGCTGGACGAGCCCTACGCCAACCTCGATCTCGACGGCATCGAACTGGTGAACCGGATGGTGCAGGCGCACCTGCGCGCAGGCGGCGCCGCGCTGGTCACCACCCACGGCGCCTACGCCGCCCCGCCGGTGCGGACCCGCGAACTCATCCTGAGGCGCGCGGCATGAGCGCGCCCTCGTCTCCGCCGCGGATGGGCGTCGCCGGTCATCCGCCGTCGCTGCTGCAGTCCGCGCGCGCCCTGCTCGCGCGCGATCTGCGCCTGTTGTGGCGCCGGCGCGGCGACGCGCTGCAGCCCGCGTTGTTCGCGCTGATGGTGGTGGTGCTGTTCGCGCTGGCGCTGGGCAACGAACCGAAACTGCAGGCGCGGGTCGCCGCCGGCGTGCTGTGGGTCGCGGCCCTGCTGGCCGGCCTGCTGGCCCTGGACACGCTGTTCCGCGGCGACGCCGAAGACGGCTCGCTGGAACAGTGGATGCTGGCCCCGGTGCCGCTGGCCTGGCTGGTCGCGGTGCGCACCTTCATGCACTGGGCCACCACCGCCTGGCCGCTGCTGCTGGCGACGCCCTTCCTGGCCGAACTGCTGCATCTGCCGCGCGCGCAGTTGCCGGTCCTGATGACCGGGCTGGCGCTGGGCACGCCGCTGCTGAGCCTGATCGGCGCGGTCGTGGCCGCGCTCACCGTGGGCATGCGCCGCTCCGGTATCCTTGTCGGACTGCTCGCGTTGCCGCTGTACGTGCCGGTGCTGGTGTTCGGCGCCGGCAGCGTGGCGGCCGGCGCGCAGGGGCTCGACACGGTCGGCCCGATGCTGCTGCTGGCCGCCGGCCTGGTCGTCGCGATGGTGCTGGCGCCGCTGACCGCGGCGGCGGCGATCCGGATCGCGGTCAACTGAGTCGACCGCACCGTGCAGCGCGATCCCCTGCCCCTTGAGACAGGTCAAGACGCCCGCACGACGGCGTCGCGACAATGCACCCTCGCCTTCCGCTTCGCCCGATGTCCCGATCTCCCGATCTCCCGATGAGACGCTCCGCCAAGACATGAATCCCGTCGCATGAATCCCGTCTTCCGCTGGTTCCACCAACTCGGCTCGCCACCGTACTTCGAACGCTTCGCCGCGCGCTGGACGCCGTGGTGCTTCGGGCTGGGGGTGCTGGTGATGGCCTGGGGCGTGTGGGCCGCGCTGTTCGACGTGCCGGCCGACTATCAGCAGGGCGACAGCTTCCGCATCCTCTACATCCACGTGCCGTCGGCGTGGATGAGCATGTTCGTGTTCGCGCTGATGGCGTTCTATTCGGCGATCGCGCTGATCTGGCGGATCAAGCTGTGCGAAATCCTGGCGATGGCCTGCGCGCCGATCGGCGCCGGGTTCACCGTGATCACCCTGGCCACCGGTTCGATCTGGGGCAAGCCGATGTGGGGCACCTGGTGGGAATGGGACCCGCGGTTGACCAGCGAACTGGTGCTGCTGTTCCTGTATCTCGGCGTGATCGGCCTGTACCAGGCGATCGACGACCGCCGCAACGCCGCGCGCGCCGCGGGCCTGCTGGCGATCGTCGGCGTGGCGCTGCTGCCGGTGATCCGCTATTCGGTGGAGTGGTGGAACTCGCTGCATCAGGGCCAGACGATCAAGGTCTTCGGCGAATCCAGCATGGACCCGAGCATGCTGCCGCCGCTGATCGCGATGGTGATCGGCACCAAGTTCTGGTTCCTCGGCTCGCTGCTGCTGCGCGCCCGCGCCGACAATCTCGAACGCGAGGCCGGCAAGGCCTGGGTGCTGGAACGCGCCGCGGCGCAGGAGTCGGCGCGATGACCTCGGCAGGCATGAGCTATCTCGGCTATGTCGTGGCCGCCTACGCGGTGTTCGCCGTCGTGCTGCTGTGGGACCTGATCGCGCCGCTGCTGCGCATCCGCCGGATCCTGCGCGACGTGCGCCTGCGCGCGAAACGCGCCGCGTCCAGAAAGGACGCCCCTCTCCCCACGGAGCTGCAACGATGAACCCTTCGCGCAAACGCCGGATGTGGCTGGTGCTGGCGGTGCTGTTCGCGGCCGCGGCCGCGACCGCACTGGTGATCCTGGCGCTGCAGCGCAACGTCACCTATCTGTACACGCCCGCCGAAGTGCTGGGCGGCGATGCCGGCGCGAAAGTGATGACCGGCGACGCGGTGTTCCGCCTCGGCGGCATGGTCGCGGCCGGTTCGTTCCGGCGCGACGAAGGTTCGATGGAAGCGCGCTTCCGGGTGACCGACGGCGACGCCGAATTGCCGGTCAGCTACACCGGCATACTGCCCGATCTGTTCCGCGAAAAGCAGGCGGTGGTGGCCACCGGCCGCATGCGCGATGGCGTGTTCGTCGCCGAGCAGGTGCTCGCGAAACACGACGAAACCTACGTGCCGAAGGAGGTCGCGGACAAGATGGGCCTCGCGCACAAGAAGCACAACGTCCCCGCGACGGGCGCGTCCGCCGCCGGCATGCCCGCGTCGGACAGGCCTCCGTCGGACATGCCCGCATCGACCACGCCCGCACCGATGCCGGAGCGCTGATCCGCATGCACCTGCTTCCGGAGTTCGGCCAGATCGCCCTGATCCTCGCGCTGCTGGTCGCCTGCCTGCAGTCGACGCTGCCGCTGATCGGCGCGCATCGCGGTCTCGCGCCGTGGATGGCGGTGGCGCGGCCCGCGGCCTGGGCGCAACTGGTGCTGGTGGGCGTGGCCTTCGCCATTCTCACCTGGGCGTTCGTGGCCCAGGACTTCTCGCTGCGCTACGTCGCGCAGAATTCCAATTCGCTGTTGCCGATGGTCTACCGCTACTCGGCGGTATGGGGCGCGCACGAAGGCTCGCTGCTGCTGTGGGCGCTGATCCTGGCGGTGTGGACCGCGGCCGTGGCGGCGTTCTCGCGCGGCCTCCCCGAAGCGGTGGTGGCGCGCGTGCTCGGCACCATGGGCGTGGTCAGCCTCGGCTTTCTCGCCTTCCTGATCTTCACCAGCAATCCGTTCGAGCGCGTGCTGCCGGCCGCCGCCGAAGGCCGCGACCTCAATCCGCTGCTGCAGGATTTCGGCCTGATCGTGCATCCGCCGATGCTGTACATGGGCTACGTCGGGTTCGCGGTGCCGTTCGCCTTCGCGATCGCCGCGCTGCTCGATCGCGGTTCGTCGTCGCAGGCCATGGTCGCCAGTTGGCTGCGCTGGACGCGGCCGTGGACGAACGTCGCCTGGGCGTTCCTCACCCTCGGCATCGCGCTGGGCAGCTGGTGGGCGTATTACGAACTCGGCTGGGGCGGCTGGTGGTTCTGGGATCCGGTCGAGAACGCCAGTTTCATGCCGTGGCTCGCCGGCGCCGCGCTGCTGCACTCGCAGGCGATCACCGAGAAGCGCGGCAGCTTCCGCAGTTGGACCCTGTTGCTGGCGATCGCCGCGTTCTCGCTGTCGCTGCTCGGCACCTTCCTCGTGCGCTCCGGCGTGCTCACCAGCGTGCATGCGTTCGCGGCCGATCCGGGCCGAGGCCTGTTCATCCTGATCTTCCTCGCCATCGTCATCGGCGCGTCGCTGGTGCTGTACGCGCTGCGGGTCGTCGACGAGGACGGCGGCAAGCCTTTCGCCGGCGCGTCCCGCGAAACCCTGCTGCTGATCAACAACGTGTTCCTTACAGCGGCCTGCACCGCGGTGCTGCTGGGCACGCTGTTCCCGCTGCTGCTCGACGCCATCGGCAGCGAGCACAAGATTTCGGTGGGCCCGCCCTATTTCTCGCTGCTGTTCATCGTGCTGATGGCGCCGATCGTGCTGCTGCTGCCGCTGGGGCCGCTGATCCGCTGGCAGCGCGATCAGCTGGAGCGCCCGCTGCGTCTGTTGCTGCCGTGGGCGATATTGGCGCTGATCGCCGGCGTCGTCGCGTATTTCGCCGCGCCGCAGGGCCCGCTGAAGACCGCCGCCGGCGTCGCCGGTGCGCTGTGGGTCGCGCTCGGCACCGCGCGTTTCGTCTGGCAGCGCGTGCGCACCCTCGGCAGCGGACTCACCGCGGAAATGATCGGCATGGTGCTCGCGCACGGCGGCATCGCGGTCTTCCTCGTCGGCGCGCTGCTGGTCGAAGCGCAGGTGCAGCAGCGCGAGATCGCGATGAAGCCGGGCCAGACCCTCGAACTCGGCCGCGACAGTTTCCGCTTCGACGGCGTGCAACGTCTGCAGGGCCCGAACTACGTCGCCAGCCGCGGCACCGTGCAGGTGTACCGCGACGATCGCCTCGTCACCACGTTGTTGCCCGAGAAGCGCGAGTACGCCAGCGGCGGCCAGGTGATGACCGAGGCCGGCATCCGGCCGGGCGTGACCCGCGATGTCTTCGTCGCGCTGGGCGAACCGCTCGGCGGCGGCGCGTGGGCGGTGCGCGTGCACATCAAGCCCTTCATCCGCTGGGTGTGGCTGGGCGCGCTGCTGATGGCGCTGGGCGGCTTCGTCACCGCGCTGGATCGGCGCTTCCGCAGAACGGCTCTCAACCCCTGTCATCCCGAATCCGGCGCAGCCGGTGAGGGACCTGCTTCCGATGTCCGCGTCGCGACAACAGGTCCCTCGCCTGCGGCCCGGAATGACGGCAACCCGGGAGTCGTCTGATGTCCGCCAAACGCTGGCTGCCCTTCATCGTCTTCCTGCTGATCGCCGCGCTGATGGCGGTCGGCGTATGGATGTCGCGCCGTCCCGACCGCGACGCCCTGCCCTCGCCGCTGATCGGCAAACCGGCGCCGGAATTCGCGCTGCCGGTGCTGCACGAGCCGAGCCGGATCGTCACCTCGAAAGAACTGCGCGGCCAACCCTATCTGCTCAACGTCTGGGGCAGCTGGTGTCCCGAATGCCAGGTCGAACACCCGGTCATCACCCGCTTCGCCGACAGCAAGCGCGTGCGCGTGATCGGCTACAACTGGAAGGACGAGCGCGCCGACGCGCTGGCGTGGCTGGAACGCTTCAACAATCCGTACTGGCTGGTGCTGGCGGACGAGGAAGGCGGCACCGCCATCGACTTCGGCATCTACGGCGCGCCCGAGACCTTTGTGGTCGACGCCGACGGCATCGTGCGCTGGAAGCACGTGGGCGCGATGACCGACGCGATCGTCCGCGACGAACTGTCGCCGCTGCTCGACACGCTGGAGCGCGAACGATGATCGCACCGCGCCTGCCGATGCCGCTGTGCGGACTGCTCTTCGCCCTGTTCCTCGCGCTGTGCTGCGGCGCCGCCTTCGCCCAGAAGGCCGTCGACGCCGCGCCGCTGCAGTTCCGCGACACCGCCGAAGAGCAGCGCTTCCACGATCTGGTCGCCGAACTGCGTTGCGTGATGTGCCAGAACCAGTCGCTGGCCGATTCCAACGCCCAGATCGCGGTGGATCTGCGCCGCGAAGTGCTCGCGCTCATGCGCGAAGGCCGCAGCGATCGGGAAGTCCGCGATTTCCTGGTCGCGCGCTACGGCGAGTTCGTGCTCTACCGGCCCATGATGACCGCGAAAACGTGGTTGCTGTGGTTCGGGCCGCTGCTGTTCGCGCTGGGCGGCGGCCTCGTGGTCTGGCGCCTGCTGCGCCGGAATCGCACGGCGCCGCCGGTCGAAGACGACAACGCCCAGGAGTGGTGATGCAAGGTTCCGCTGTGCCCATCTTCGCACTGCTCGCGACCATCGCGACGCTGTCGGCTCTCGGCCTCGTGCTGCGCCCGTTGTGGCGCGCGCGGCCTCGCTCCGCCGTACTGCTGATCGCTGGTCTCAGCGTGCTGGCGGCCGTCCTCTATCACGTCGTCGGTACGCCGGTCGCGCTCGACGCCGCGATGGTGAAGCGGCCGGATACGCTGGAAGAGGCGGTCGCCCAGCTGGAACGCAAGCGCGATGCCTTCCCCGATCACGAGGGCTGGGTGATGCTGGCCACCGCGTACGGCCGCCTCGGCAAGACCGCGCAGGCCCGCGATGCGTGGGCGGAAGCGCTGAAGCGTGCGCCCGACGACGCCAATCTGCTGGCCGCCGCCGCCGAAGCCCGCGCGCAGGCCGATGCCCGGCGCGGCTTCGATGCCGAAGCCGTCGGCTACCTGCAGCGCGCGCTGAAAATCGATCCGCGCCACCAGCGCGCGCGGTTCTTCCTCGGCATCGCGCTGCGCCAGCAGGGCAAGCCGGCAGAGGCCGCGAAGACCTGGGAACCGCTGCTGGCCGACGTCGACGCCGACAACGCCCTCACGCTGCGCGCGGAAATCGATGCCGCGCGCCTCGACGCCGGCCTGCCCGCACTGCCATCGCCGCCCGCCGCGGACGCGCCGGGTGCGCTGACGGTGACGGTCGCGCTGGATCCGGATTACGCGGCGCGCGTGCGCCTGCGCGGCGACGCCACCGTCTTCGTGATCGCGCGCGCGCCCGACGGCCCGCCGATGCCGTTCGCGGTGGAAAAACGCACCGTGGCCGATCTGCCGCTCACGGTTTCGCTCGACGACGCCGACGGCCCGATGCCGACCGCGAAGCTGTCGGCGCTGCGTGAGGTCGAGGTGATTGCACGCATCTCCGAAAGCGGCAATGCGATGCGCCAGACCGGCGATCTGGAATCGAAACCGGTGCGCGTCGCGCTGCCGTCGAAGGCGCCGGTCGCGTTGACCCTCGGCACGCGATGACCGACGCAGCGGCGCCGCGTACGGGCTTCCGGAGCGGCACCGCGATCGCGCGCCGGCTGCTCTGCGCCTGCGGATTCGGGCTCGCGCTGCCGCTGTTCAACCGGCTGCAACCGCCGACATCGGGCACGTTCGGCTGGCTGCTCGATCTCGCCGCGCACTGGCAGTGGTGGTATGCCGCGGCGTGGCTCGCGCTGTGCGTGTTCTGCGCGATGCGCGACCGGCGATCTCTCCTGCTGGCGCCGTTCGCGTTGCTGCCGCTGTTCACCGCGTCGCGCATGCTGCCGGCGTCCGGCGAAAACACGCGCGACGCATTCGTCGTCGTCGCCGCCAACGTCAATCTCGTCAACCGCGATCCCGCACCGCTGGCCGCATGGCTGCGCGCGCAACCGGCCGACGTGGTGATGCTGACCGAACTGACGCCACGCTATGCCGATGCGCTCGCGACGACGCTCGCCGATGCCTATCCGCATCGCGCGTTCGCGCCCGAGGATTCGCCGTTCGGCATCGGCCTGTTGTCGCGCCATCCGCTGCACCGGATCGCACGTCGCGACAGCGCGGACGGCATTCCCGCGCTCGGCGCCGAGATCGACACCGCGGGCGGCCGGGTACGCGTCGTCGCGGTGCATCCGATGCCGCCGCTCGCGTCGCACTGGCACGACGAACGCGATCGTCTGCTGCGCAGCCTGGCGGTCGATGCGCGCGACATGCCGACCGTGGTCGCCGGCGATCTCAACGCCACGCCGTGGTCGACCGCGCTCATCGGCGCGGCGCGCGCCGGACTGTTCCGCGCCACCGGCAGCGCCCCCACCTGGCCGCGGCGGCATGTCGGCATTCCGATCGATCATGTGCTGGCGAATGCCCATTGGCGACGCGGCGAAACCGCGCGCGGGCCCGCCATCGGCTCGGATCATCTGCCGGTGCGGGCCACGCTGCACCTCACCGCGAACCGCGCGGAACGTTGATCCGACGGCGGTCGTCCTCGGAAAACCGCAGCCCATCGCGTACGATCCGCGCTTCCGTCCCAACGCCCGACCGGATCGCAAGGATGACCGAATTCATTCCGCCAGGCAGCCGCTTCGTCGACCTGCCCTCGCCTTTCCCGATGAAACGCGGCGGCGCGCTTCACGACGCGCGCATGGCCTACGAAACCTGGGGCACGCTGGACGCCGACGCCGGCAACGCGATCCTCATCCTCACCGGACTCTCGCCGGATGCGCATGCCGCCAGCCATGCCGACAATCCCGAGCCGGGCTGGTGGGAGTCGATGCTGGGGCCGGGGAAATACATCGACACCGATCGCTGGTTCGTGATCTGCGTGAATTCGCTCGGCAGTTGCAAGGGCTCGACCGGCCCGGCATCGATCGACCCGGCCACCGGCCGCAGTTACCGGCTCGCCTTTCCCGAGCTTTCGGTCGAAGACGGCGCCGACGCGGCCGCGCACGTCGTCATGCATCTGGGCATCGAACGCCTCGCCTGCGTCATCGGCAACTCGATGGGCGGCATGGTCGCGCTGTCGCTGCTGCAGCGGTTTCCGGGCATCGCACACGGCCACATCAACATTTCCGGCGCCGCGCGCGCGCTGCCGTTCTCGATCGCGATCCGCTCGCTGCAGCGCGA
>CAMLLG010000077.1 GCA_946480825.1 uncultured Lysobacteraceae bacterium | reverse complement strand
AGTCTGGCACCTAGATGCCGTATCAGTGGGAGGAGTCCATTCCATTGGGCCCTGGGCCCGCCGTCTCCCCGAGGCGCATCGCAAGCCGATCCAACGGCGTGCGTGATCGCATGAAAAACGGAACGCAGCGCGTCCACACCCGCTTCCGGACGGGTACGACGCGCTGCGCGCCGCGTTACCCGATGGCGAATGGCATCGCGATGTTCCGCGCCCAGAGCGAGCCGAGCGCCAGCCCGCTGCCGATGCCGGTGGCCGCGAGCACATCGCTGGGATAGTGCAGGCCCAGCACCACGCGTGAGACGGCGACGCTGGCCGCGAACGGAATCAGCATCCACGCCAGCGTCGGTACGTAGGCCAGGGCGACGATGGTGAAAGCCACCGCATGCAGCGTATGCCCCGACGGAAAACTGAACTCGTCCAGCGGCGCCACCCAGGCGCGGATGCGCAGGTCCGCGGCGCAGGGGCGCGGACGTCGCGTCCAGCGTTTGATCGCCTTGTACAGCACCAGCGACAGCAATCCGATCGCGGCCAGATGCAGCGCCGCCGCGCGGCCGGTGGCGCCGCCCAGCATCGCCAGTCCGGCCATCAGTGCGTACCAGAACACGCCGTCGCCGAGTCGGCTCACCGCGGCGAAGAAGCGGAACGCGATGCGGCGCCCGCACAGTGCGTTCGCGCGCAGGCACCAGGCCGATTCATTCGCGCGCAATCGGCGACGCAGCGTACCTTGGGTCATGGCGGATCCCCGCTTGGGCGAGACGTTGGAGGATGGCGTCGAAATCCGCCGCGACCTGTTGCGGGCGCAGCGCCGAGACCGCGTCGCGCGCGGCGATCCGCATCTGCGCACGCAGCTCGCCGTCCGTGGCGATGCGCAGCGCGGCGCGCACGAATGCGTCGTCGGCTTCGGCGCTGCCGCCCGCGACCGCGGCGCCGTGTTCGCCGTCGCGCAGGCATTCGTGCGCGGCGCCGTAATCGAAGGCGACCGTGGGCACGCCGCTGGCCATGGCTTCCAGAGTCACGTTGCCGTAGGTTTCGCTGCGGCTGGGAAACAGGAAGAGGTCGGCGCTGGCGAAGTGCCGGGCCAGCGCTTCCCCGCGCTGGATGCCGCAAAACACGAAATCGGGATGGTCCTTCTGCAGTTGCGCACGCGCCGGACCGTCGCCGACCCATACGAAGCGTGCGTTCGGTACGCTGCGCTGGATGTCGCGGAACGCGCGCACGGCGAGCGCGAGATTCTTTTCCGGCGCGATCCGGCCGAGATGGATCACCGCGAGATCTTCGGCACGCAGGCCCCATGCGGCCCGCAGCGCGTCGTCGCGATGGCGCGGGTGGAAGAGGTCGGCATCCACGGCGCGCGGCAGCCGCAGCGGATGCGCGAAACCGAGCCGCGACAGTTCGCTGCGCAAAGCTTCGGTGGGCACCAGGGTCGCCTGCGCGCCGTTGTGGAAACGCCGCATCCAGGCGAGCGCCAACGGTTGCAGAACGGGCACCCCGTAATGACGCATGTAATCGTCGAACCGCGTATGGAAGCCGGTGGCCGCGGGAATGCGCAGGGCCCGCGCCGCGCGCAGCGCCGACCACCCCAGTGGGCCTTCCGTGGCCACATAGATCGCATCCGGGCGGTGCAGGTGCCATCGAGAGATCAGCGTGCGCGTCGCCGGCAATCCCAGACGCAGGCCCGGGTAGCGCGGCATCGGCAGACTCGCGATCAGGCGCTCGCGCGCCTCCGGCCGCTGTCCGCGTCGCTGCCGCGGCCGCACCAGCATCACGTCGTGACCGCGTTCGCGCAGGCCCTGATCGAGGCTCTGCACGGTCAGGGCGACGCCGTTGATTTCGGGCGGCCAGGTTTCGGTGACGATCGCGTAGCGCATCCGCTGTCTCTCGTTTTCGAGAGTGTGGGCGGCAGCGATGAAATCCCGATGGCGCGGCGGTGACAGCGCGATGACTCGGCGCTCGGCACGCGTCGCGACGGTGGTCAGCCTTCCAGATGCAGTTCGATGGCGAGCCCGGCGATGCCTTCCGGTTCGTGTTCGAGATCGGAGCGAAGCAACGGACGTTCGTCCAGCCACGACTTCGACAGCGACAGCGCGATCGCGTTGCCGGAGGCGCGCGCGACGAGTTTCGGAATCGATTCCGCTTCGTGCGACCGATGCAGCAAGACCGCCAGACGCAGCACCGCGGCGCAGCGGCGCGCGGGGGTGAGGAGGCGATCGGGCAGCACTTCCAGCGATTTGTTGGACACGTTGCGCCGATGGTTCCGCACCAGCGCGGCGAGAAAGAGTTGCTCCTGGCGCGAGAAGCCGGCGATGTCCGAATGTTCCAGGATGTAGGCGCCGTGGACATGATACTGGCTGTGGGCGATGGCCAGCCCGATCTCGTGCACGCGCGCGGCCCAGACCAGCATCCGGCGTTCGTCCTCGCCGAGGTTCCACTTCGCGGCGATCTGGTCGAACATGCGCAGCGCGGTGTCTTCGACCCGCTGCGCCTGCCCGCGGTCGTTGCCGTAGCGGTGCATCAGCGCATCGATGGACGCGTCGCGCGGATCGTCCACGCCGCCGCGACCGAGCATGTCGTAGAGCACGCCCTCGCGCATCGCCGCCTTGCTGACCAGCAGTTTCTTCAGGCCCAGCGTTTCGAACGCAGCTTCCAATACCAGAATGCCGCCGGCGATGATCGCCTTGCGGTCTTCGGGCAGGCCCGGCAGATCGATGTCCTCGATGCGGTCCGCGGCCAGCAGTCGGTCGCGCACGATCGGCAGCGCCTCGGCGGTCACCGCGCCCTTGGTGAGTTTCATCGCCGCGCAGATTTCGCCGATGGCCTTGTTGGTGCCGGACGATCCGATCGCTTCCTGCCAGCCGAGCGCGCGGTAGAGGCCGGCGAACTGCTGGAATTCGGCCTCGATCTCGGTCAGCGCTTCTTTCCAGCGCTTCTTCGAGAGTTTGCCGTTGCCGAAAAAGCGGCGGGTGCTGGCGACGCAGCCGATCTGCAGGCTCTCGCGCTCGATGGTGTCGAAGCCCGAGCCGATGATGCATTCGGTGGAACCGCCGCCGATGTCGATCACCAGACGGCGTTGTTCGGGTTTCGGCGGTTGCGCATGGGCCACGCCGAGGTAGATCAGGCGCGCTTCCTCGCGGCCCGAGACCACTTCGATGCCGTGGCCGAGCGCGGCTTCGGCGTCGGAGAGGAAGACTTGGGGATCGCGCAGCGCCCGCACGGTATTGGTGGCGATGGCGCGCACGGCGTGCGGCGGAAGATCGCGGATGCGTTCGCCGAAGCGCGACAGGCAGTCGAGAGCGCGCTGGCGCGCGTCCGCGCCCAGGCCGCCGCGGCCGTCGAGGCCGTCGGCCAGTCGCACGGTTTCGCGCAGCCGATCGATGATGCGCAGTTGGCCGAGGACCGTGCGCGCCACGACCATGTGGAAACTGTTCGAGCCCAGGTCGATGGCGGCCATGGCATCGCCGTCCTGCAGAAGGGCGGCGGGCGCGCGACCGGGAGCGGCGGATCGGTTCAAGCGGCAGGCCTTCGACGGGGCGATGCGGGAGCGAATGCCGCGCAGCCTACCAACATGATCGACCGAACGGAACGTCTTGCGGCGGGTGGGTGGATGCGCTTGGCGCCCATCGTCGTCGGGAACGCTCAGCCGCAGAGTTTGGCGAGCAGACCGGACTGCGCCGAATGCGGCATCGCGTCGCCCTCGGGCCGAAGATGGCGATAGGTGCCGTCCGGCTGCAGTTCCCACGCGTTGAGGTTGTCGAGCAGGTAGTTGTCCAGCGACTCCTCCTTCACCCGCGCCGCCAGCGTCGGGTCGACGATCGGGAAACCGATCTCGACCCGGCGCAGCAGATTGCGCTCCAGCCAGTCGGCGCTGGAGCAGAACAGTTCGGGCTCGCCGTCGTTGCCGAACCACCAGACGCGGCTGTGTTCGAGGAAGCGACCGACGATGGAGCGGACGCGGATGTTCTCCGATACGCCCGGCATCCCCGGGCGCAGCGTGCAGGCGCCGCGCACGATCAGGTCGATTTGCACGCCGGCCTGCGATGCGCCGTAGAGCGCGCGGATCACCTGCGGTTCGTTGAGCGCGTTCATCTTGGCGATGATGCGTCCGGGTCTGCCCGCTTTGGCGTGTTTCATCTCGCGCTCGATCCGCTTGAGCACGCCCGCATGCAGCGTGAAGGGCGATTGCAGCAGGCGGCGGAGCTTGATCGCCGGCGCCAGGCCGGAGATCTGCTGGAAGATCTGGTGCACGTCGCTGCCGATGTCGGCATCGGCGGTGATCAGGCCGAAGTCGGTGTAGGCGCGCGAGGTGCCGGCGTGGTAGTTGCCGGTGCCCAGATGGGTGTAACGCTGCAGCTTGCGGCCCTCGCGGCGCACGATCAGCAGCATCTTGGCGTGCGTCTTGTAGCCGACCACGCCGTAGACCACCTGCACGCCCGCATCCTGCAGCCGGTCGGCGAGGCGCAGGTTCGCCTCCTCGTCGAAGCGCGCGCGCAGTTCGATCACCACGGTCACGTCCTTGCCGTTGCGCGCGGCCTGAATCAGATGTTCGACGATCGGCGAATCCTTGCCGGCGCGGTACAGCGTCTGTTTGATCGCAAGCACGTTCGGATCTTCGGCGGCCTGCTTGATCAGCTCCAGCACCGGCGTGAACGCATCGAAGGGATGGTGCATCAGCACGTCGCCCGCGGCCGCGCGCTCGAAGATGGTCTCCATGTCCTTCAATTGCTGCGGCTGATAGGGCGGGAACTTGAGGTCCGGCCGCTGCACCAGGTCGTAGATCTGCGCGGCGCGGTTGAGATTCACCGGCCCGTGGATGCGGTAGACCGCGTTTTCCGGCAGTTCGAAATTCTCCAGCAGCGAGCGCACGATCGGCTTCGGGCAGTCGGCGGCGATTTCCAGACGCATCGCGCGCAGGAAGCCGCGGCCGGCGAGTTCGTCGCGCAGCGCGAGCGCCAGATTCTCGACTTCCTCTTCGTCGACGATCAGCTCGGAATTGCGGGTCACCCGGAACTGGTAGGCGCCCTTGACCTCCATGCCCGGGAACAACTCGTCGACGAAGGCGGACAGCACCGCGGACAGGAACACGAAGTCGTGTTCTCCGCCCGAGGCTTTTTCCGGCAGTTGGATGATCCGCGGCAGCGAGCGCGGTGCGCGCACGATGGCCAGATGGCCGGCGCGCCCGAACGCGTCCTTGCCTTTCAGCACCACCACGATGTTCAGCGACTTGTTGAGAATCTTCGGGAAGGGGTGCGCAGGGTCCAGCCCCAGCGGCGACAGCACCGGCAGGATCTCGTCGCGGAAATACGCGCGCAGCCAACGCGTCTGCCGCGCGGTCCAGTGCTGGCGATGCAGTACGCGCACGCCGGCTTCGCTCAGCGCCGGGCGCAGCACTTCGTTCCAGCAGCGGTACTGCGCATCCACCAGGTCGGCGGCGCGGTCGTGGATGCGTTTGAGCAGCGTGGCGTGCGGAATGCCGTCGGCGGCCAGCGGCATGCCGAAATCCTGCGCCTGACGCACGGTGGCGGCGCGGATCTCGAAGAACTCGTCGAGGTTCGTGCAGGAGATGCACAGATAGCGCAACCGCTCCAGCAGCGGCACCGATCCGTCGAGGGCGTGCGCGAGCACGCGGAAATTGAAATCCAGCTGCGACAGCTCGCGATTGAGGTACAGCGAGGGATCGCGCAGCGGGTCGGATTCCTGCGGCGCGTCCTGTGCGGGATGCGGGCGGGACGGCGTGCGGGCGGAAGGACTCGGGCTCATGCGTGCTCTTCTGGGTACGGTGCGCGGTCGCGCGCGCGGATGCGTTCGCGGCCGAAACGGCAGGCGAAGCGGCTGCCGCGGCCGACCTCGCTCTCGATCTCCAGCCGCGCCTGGTGCAGATTCAGCACGTGCTTGACGATCGACAGCCCGAGGCCGGTGCCGCCGCTCTCGCGCGAGCGGCTGGTGGAGACGCGATAGAAGCGTTCGGTGATGCGCGGCAGGTGCGAGGCGGGAATGCCGTAACCGGTATCTTCCACCGAGAGGCTCACGCCGCCGTCGCGTTCGGGCACGAACCGGATGCGGATGCTGCCGCCGGCGGGCGTGTAGCGGATCGCGTTGCTGACCAGATTGGAGAACGCGCTGTGCAGTTCCTTGGTCGAGCCCCAGAGATCGACGCCCGCGGCGTCTTCGACGGTGACGGTGTGTCGGCGCTGGCTCAGCGCCTCGGCCTCGCGTTTGAGCGTGGACAGCATCGACGCCATCGACACGGTTTCCTCGGGCAGCGCTTCCTGCGCTTCCAGCCGCGACAGCATCAGCAGATCTTCGACCAGTTGCGTCATCCGCTGCGACTGGCGCTGCATTTCGGTCAGCATCGGCGCCCATTCCGGCTGTTCGGCCGGATCGAGCATGTCCAGATAGCCGTGGACCACGGTCAGCGGCGTGCGCAGCTCGTGCGAGACGTTGGCGACGAAATCGCGACGCATCTGTTCCAGGCGCATCAGCTTGCTGACATCGCGCGCGACCAGCAGCCACAGTTCGTCGGAGTAGGGAATCAGGCGCAGGCTCAGACGCAGTTCCGGGCTGACCGGCGACGGCGCGTCCAGCAGCGGTTCGGCATGACGTCCGGCCGCCAGCCAGTGCGCGATCGGCAGCGGCTGCAGACGGTCGCCGAGCGCGGCGCCGAGGTCGCGCGGATGGCGCAGTCCGAGCAGGCGGGTGCCGGCTTCGTTGAACCACAGGATGCGCTGGCTGTTGCGTTCGACCACGACGATGGCGTCGGGCAGGGCGGCGGTGGCGGCGCGATAGGCGCGCAGCATGTCGATGAGGCGGCGTTTGCGCGCGCGCATCTCGTGCTGGCTGCGATGGAGCAGGCGATCGAGCTGGTTCCAGACGCCGTCGCCGGTGGGCGGGCTCTGGCGTTGGCGCGCGGTCAGCCGCAGCAGCACGCTCCGAAGTTTCCAGTAATGCCAGGCGACCACGCCGAGCGCGGCGAACGTGAGCACGGGCCACGGTTGGCCGACCGCGAACCCCAACGCGAGCGCGAGCGCGAGGACCAGCGCGAGCTGGCCGAGCGTCTTGCGCCATGCTGAGCGGGCATCGTGCGGCATCCGTGCAGTCTATGGGATCGCGCGACGGGATCGCACGGCCGCGGCGACGCTCAGAGCGTCGCCGAGAACCGATAGCCGGCGCCGCGCACGGTCTGCACCATGCCGTCCAGCCGCACCGGTTCCAGCGCCCGTCGCAGCCGGCGGATATGCACGTCGACGGTGCGCTCCTCGACGTAGGTGTTGCCGCCCCAGACATGGTCCAGCAGCTGATTGCGGGTGTAGACGCGTTCGGCGTGGGTCATGAAGAAGTGCAGCAGGCGATATTCGGTCGGCCCGATCTGGATCTGGGCGTCGCCCGCGAACACGCGGTGGGAGGCGCCGTCGATCCGCAGGTCGCCGATCTGCACGCTGCCGTCCTCGTCGTCTTCGCGCGAACGCCGCAGCACCGCCCGGATCCGCGCCAGCAGTTCTCGCGCCGAGAACGGCTTCACCACGTAATCGTCGACGCCCGCCTCCAGCCCGCCGACGCGGTCGTTCTCTTCGCCGCGGGCGGTGAGCATGATGATCGGGATGTCGCGGGTGAGCGCGTCGCGGCGCCAGCGCCGGGCCAGTTCCAGCCCGCTGGCGCCGGGCAGCATCCAGTCGAGGAGGATCAGGTCGGGCACGCGTTCGGCGATCGCGGCCTGGGCTTCGCGGCCGTCGCCGGCATGGACGGGTTCGTACTCGCCCTTGCGCAGGGCGAAAGCGACCATGTCGCGGATCGCGGGTTCGTCGTCGACGATGAGGATGCGCTTCTGCATGACGTCTTCTGCGTGAAACCGCTGCGGGGAATGCCCGGTCGGGAATCGCTGGCCGGGTGCGGATCACAGTAGACGACATTTTTGTGACCGATCCATGACGGCCTCGGCGGCATCGCGACGGTCGGATTCGCAGGCATTTCGGGGCCGCCGTAATCCGGCCGGCGCGCGCTCAGACATCCACCAGATCCGCGACATCTCCGTGCAATGCGGCCAGGCCGCGGTCGAAGGTCGCGAGGCGGCCGTTGCGATGCCGCGCCAGCGCGGCGAGGTAGGCATCCGTGACCTGACGGTGCCCGAGTACCCCGGTCCACGGGATCTTTCCGTAGCCGAGGTCGTCCGGCCAGAAGGCATGCCGTGGATGGCTGGTCAGGCGCACCAGCACCGCGGCCGCGGCCGGCGCATCGGGAACCGCGTCGAAACGCAGCAGCATCCGCATCAGCGTCCCCTGGGTGATGGGACAAGTCGCGAACGCGGCGGTATGCCCGCCGAACCAGCGCACCGCAGCAGGGTGGTGCACGTGGGAGCGGTCGATCAGCGCGACCAGGACGTTGCCGTCCAGCAGATGCGTCACGGCGCGTCGTCCAGCGCGCGGATGTCGTCTTCCGTGACCGGCTGCCGCGAGGCGACGACCGGCAGTCCGGTATCCGGATGAACGACATACGAGGCCGACGCATCGGCGACGTGGCGGGTATCGGCGGCCAGGCCCCGGCGCATCAGCTCGGCCACCGTCTGACCGAGACTGCGCCCGGTGTGGTGGGCGAGGCTGGTGGCGATGCGGTGCAGGTCTTCGGGCAGATCGATGGTGGTTCGCATCGATGCATCGTGATGCGGTGATGCGATGGTGTCAAGCGGAGATCGCCAAGGATCAGCGGCGCTCCAGCACCTCGTCGCGCACGCCCTGTCGCCGCAGTTCCAGCACGGTCGGGGTGATCGCGGCGATCCGTGCCTCGATCCGGGCGCGGGCGTAGTAATCGACTTCCGGACGCTTGATCAGGGTGTTCAGTTGGATCAGGGCCCGTTCCGGACGGCCGTTCAGGAATTCGGCCTCCGCGTAGGCCTCGCCCGCGCGCACCGGATCGCCAGCGACCTCGCTGGCGCGGGCGAAAGTCTGTTGGAATACCGGGTCGTCCTTGGCCGAAACCAGCAGCGGCCGCAGCACCGCTTGGGCACGTCGGCCGGCCTCGGGGTCGTTGCGTTCGGCCAGCAACCGGGCGTAGCTCAGACTCGCCGCGCGATGGTTCGGCATGCGCGCCAGCAGTGCCTCCATCCGCGTGTCCGCCGCCGCGAGATTGCCGGCACGGGCTTCGGTTTCGGCCATCGCGATCACGATCCACGGGTCCGCCGGATATTTCGAAAGCAGCGGTGCCAATTCCTTCGCCGCGATCGCGTAATCGCCATCGCGCAGGCGCGCGGTGGCCAGGCCGTAACGCTGCGCGTCGGTGAGCGGTTTGGCCTGACGCATGCGCTCGTATTCGCGCACGGCTTCGACCGCGGTGTTGGCGCTGAATACGCGGATGCGTTCGCGCGCCCAGCCGAACTGCACGTTGTCGTTGGCCACGGCGGGGCCGGCGACGCGCAGGCTCGACGGCAGCAGCGGATTTTCGCTGGTGACCACGCTCCCCGGGTCGAAGGCGCGGGGGCGGGTGGCGAGTTCGTCGGCACGCGCGCGGGCTTCGCTGATGCGTGTGGTGTTGACCGGATGGGTACGCAGGTAATCGGGCGCGCGCTCGCGCTCGCCGCCCTGGTTCACCCGCGAAATCGCCTGCATCCGGCCGAACATGCCGGCCATCGCCTGCGGGTCGTAACCGGCGCGGGACAGGGTCTGGATGCCGAGGCGGTCGGCCTCGGATTCGTTGGAACGGGTGTAATCGATCTGGCGCTGCTGCATCAGCGCCTGCGCCGACGCCAGCGCGGCCATCGAGGCATCGTCGGAGGAATTGCCGCCCGACGACTGGGCGATGGCGATCGCGCCCAGCATCGCCAGCAGGATCGGCACGCTGTCCTTCTGCGCGCGCTCCACGCTGCGCAGCACGTGGGTCTGGGTGACGTGGGCGACTTCGTGCGAGAGCACGCCGGCGACCTCGTCCTCGCTTTCGGCCGCCAGCACCAGACCGGCATTGGTGCCGATGTAACCGCCCAGCGTGGCGAAGGCGTTGAACGCGCGGTCCTTCAACATGAAGAACGTGAACGGATGCTGCGGCTTGTCGCTGGCGGCGGCCAGGCGATGGCCCACCGACTGCAGCCAGCCGTCGATCAACGGGTCGTCCAGCACGTAGCCGTAATGCCGCAATTGGCTCAGCAGCATGCTGCCGTACTCCGCCTGCTGCGTCGGGTTCAACAGTTCGTTGGCGGACGATCCGATGTCCGGCAGCCGGTTGTCCTGCGCCGGGGCGACGGCCGAAGCCAGGACGAAGGTGAGGGCTGCGATGGCGACCGGCAGACGCATGGGGCGATTCCGAAGACAAGTGGGACAGGATGCCGGTTGGCGTGAACCGGGACGTGAATGCGCTGTTAATCGGGCCGGCCGCGCCCACCCGATGCGAAGCGTAGCGGTTTCGACCCCGCGGGCGCCGCTTCGTTCCATGCACCGCTGTGTTGTCGCGGCGCGAACGGCGATTTGCTGGAATCGGCTGGAAAAGGCCGCATGCGCCCCCCATCATGGCCACCGGAGTCACCCTGCATTCCCGTTCACTGCCGGCGCGACCGCGCCGCGAGGAGTCCGTTTTGAGCGATCCATCCCCACACGCGCCGATCACGATCTACACCACCGCGATCTGCCCCTACTGCGTCTCGGCCAAGAATTTCCTCAAGGGGAAAGGCTTGGCTTGGACCGAGATCCGCGTCGATACCGATCCCGCCGAACGCGAGCGCATGGTCGCGCGCGCCAAGCGCACCAGCGTGCCGCAGATCTTCGTCGGCGACGTCCACGTCGGTGGTTTCGACGACATGATGGCGATGCACCGCGCCGGCAAGTTCGAGCCGTTGCTCGGCGGAGAGAGCGCATGAGCGGCGGGGGACAGGACGAGAAGGATCGTCTTGCCGAGTTCACCGCTTTCCGCAAGCGGATGAACGAACGCATCCTGGCCGAGCCGAATCAGGTCGTCCGCCGCTTTTTCGCGCTCGATACCCAGACCTATCAGCCCGGTGCGCTCGACGTGAAGACCAAAGAGCTCTTGGGTCTGGTCGCGTCCCTGGTCCTGCGTTGCGACGACTGCATCAGCTATCACGTCGCCCAGTGCCGCGAGGCCGGGGTCGATCGCGACGAGATGTTCGAGGCGTTCTCGGTGGGGCTGGTGGTCGGTGGCTCGATCGTGATCCCGCACCTGCGTCGCGCGGTCGATTTCCTCGATCGGCTGGAGCAGGGCGAAGCCGCCGCTGCGCCCGCTCACGATCACGGTTGAGACCGGAACCTTCGCGCGAAGGCTCTTCGACCATCGTCTGAATCGCATTTCCAGCAGAATCAACGCGCTTCCGGCATAATTCCGCTGTTGTACGCGGCGATGGCCCTGCGATGGCGCCCCTCGCGCCATTCCCGGCCCGGCCGCGACATCCTCACCGCGACATCCTCGATGATTCCGGCCCGTCCGCGCAGCGGCGGGCCTGCCTGGAAGTGACCCAATGACCCAAACGATTACCGTCATCCGTGGCGATGGCATCGGCCCCGAGATCATGGACGCCGCGCTGTTCGTGCTCGATGCCATGAACACCGGGCTGCGCTACGAAGATGCCGACGCCGGCATGGTCGCGCTGGAGAAGCACGGCGAGCTGTTGCCGCAGGCGACGCTCGATTCGATACGCCGCAACCGAGTCGCGCTGAAGAGTCCGCTGACCACCCCGGTGGGCGAGGGCTTCAGTTCGATCAACGTCGAACTGCGCAAGCGCTTCGACCTGTACGCCAACGTGCGCCCTGCGAAGTCCTTTCCCAACACCAAGTCGCGCTTTCCAAGCGGCGTGGACCTGATCACCGTCCGCGAGAACACCGAAGGTGCGTACATCGGTGAAGGCCAGTCGCTGTCCGAGGACGGCGAAACCGCGATGCTGACCCAGAAGATCACCCGCCGCGGTTCCGAGCGCATCGTCCGTTACGCCTTCGAACTGGCGCGCAGCACCTGGCGCAAGAAGGTCACGGTGGTCCACAAGGCCAACATCCTGAAATCGACCTCGGGCCTGTTCCTGCGCACCGCGCGGATCGTCGCCGCCGAGTACCCCGACATCCAGTGCAACGAAATGATCGTCGACAACACCTGCATGCAACTGGTGATGCGCCCGGAACAATTCGACATCATCGTGACCACGAATCTGTTCGGCGACATCATTTCCGACCTCTGCGCCGGCCTGGTCGGCGGCCTGGGCCTGGCGCCGGGCGCGAACATCGGCACCGAGGCCGCGATCTTCGAAGCGGTGCACGGTTCCGCGCCGGATATCGCCGGCAAGGGTGTCGCCAATCCCTGTGCGCTGCTGCTCGCGGCCGGGCAGATGCTCGACCATCTCGGCCAACCCGAGAACGCCACCCGCCTGCGCGACGCCATCGTCGCCACGCTGGAGGCACGCGACACGCTGACCCCCGACCTCGGCGGCACCGGCGATACGATGGGCTTCGCCAAGGCCATCGCCAGCCGGCTCTGAATCGTTCGAGCCGGGCTGTGGTCGGTCATGCCGGCCGACCATGAAAAAGGGCGCCAGCGGCGCCCTTTTTCGTTGCGGAGTCCGCTGCGCGATCAGTCGCGCGACTGCAGCTTGGCCAGCAGCCGCAGGAACTCGATGTACAGCCATACCAGCGTAACCATCAGGCCGAAGGCGCCGTACCACTCCATGTATTTCGGTGCGCCGGCTTCCACGCCGGACTCGATGAAGTCGAAGTCAAGCACCAGGTTCAATGCGGCGATCACGATCACGAACAGGCTGAAACCGATGCCGATCAGGCCGGATTCGTGGATGTAGGGAATCTTGATGCCGAACAGGCCCAGCACGATCGTGGCGAGATAGATCAGGGCGATGCCGCCGGTGGCCGCGGCCACGCCGAGCTTGAAGTTCTCGGTGGCCTTGATCAACCCGGAGCGGTACGCGAACAGCAGCGCGAACAGCGTACCGAAGGTCAGCATGACAGCCTGCAGCACGATGCCTTCGAACTGTGCGTTGTAGATCGCCGAGATCGAGCCGAGGAAGAAGCCTTCCACCAGGGCGTACAGCGGCGCGGTGATCGGCGACCATTCCTTCTTGAACGCGGTGACCAGCGCCAGGACGAAGCCGCCGATGGCGCCGCCGATCATGTAGATCATCGCGCCCGGGGCGAGTTGCATGCCCTCGGGAGTCTGAACCATGGTCTGCGACCATGCGAAGGCGGAGGTCAGGACTGTCAGCAGCAGCAGGATGCCGGTCTTGTTGACCGTCCCGTTGAGGGTCATCGCGTTGGCGCTGCCGGGGTAGACGCTGCCGCTGCTGAGATCGAGGAAAGTGGAGTCCTTGAGGACAGGATTGCCGCTGCGCATGGTCTCTCCTTGGAGATCGTGACGTCTGGTGAAGGTGTCGAGCGGCAAGCATACCGTCGGCCGGGCCGGATTGCGCGGGTCGGGTTTCGTGCGTTGACAGCGCGGCTTCGGGTTCGGACAATACGCAGCTGGTCCGGGCCTGGACGCGTCCATCGCCCGGCCGCCTCATCGGCGGGGTATAGCGCAGTCTGGTAGCGCGCCTGCTTTGGGAGCAGGATGTCGGGGGTTCGAATCCCTCTACCCCGACCATTCGGCTCCGCTCCTTTCGTGCGGCTATCATGCGCTCATGCGCCCGTAGCTCAACCGGATAGAGCACCGGCCTTCTAAGCCGGCGGTTGCAGGTTCGAGTCCTGCCGGGCGCGCCAGTGCGGGAATGCGGCAAGGCTCGACAGGATGGTCGGGCGGCGGGAGCCTCGGAGGCGATTCCGCGAAATTTTCGGGTTTTCAGTGGTGGATGTAGCTCAGCTGGTTAGAGCACCGGATTGTGATTCCGGGGGTCGCGGGTTCAAATCCCGTCTTCCACCCCATCTGTTTTTGCTACAATCATGTCATCGGGCCGTTAGCTCAGTTGGTAGAGCAGTTGACTCTTAATCAATAGGTCCAAGGTTCGAATCCTTGACGGCCCACCAGTTCCAGCGACGCCCGGCACACGCCGGGCGTTTTGCTTTGTGGTCTCCCGGTTTGTGGGCGGCGACATGCGAGAGTGGCGAAATTGGTAGACGCAACAGATTTAGGTTCTGTCGCCGAAAGGTGTGGGGGTTCGAGTCCCCCCTCTCGCACCATCCCAGTCGGGAAATCATCGAGTCGGACAATCGTGATGCGCCGACTGGCCATCGGTCGTGCCGTCTTCGTTCGGCCTGCCGACATCTTCCGCGCGTCTCGTGGTTTTGTGCGACGTCGCCTCCTGCCCATTTCATGCATTCACGCGCCGTCCTGCCGAAACTGGCGGGAAAGGCCGTAATCGGCCAAACTATCCCGTTCCGCTGGGGCGGCCCGCCTTGGGCGAGCCCGACAGGCCTCGCCGGCCGCCCAGCCTCCATCTCAACCACACCAGTACGGGCCGCGCGCGACGGCGCGGCAGCAGGAGTCGCCAGCAATGCAAGTTTCAGTCGAATCCGTAGGTAATCTCGAGCGCCGCATGACCCTCCGCGTGCCGGCCGAACGCGTCGAGAACCAGATCGGCGGCCGCCTGCGCGAGCTCGCCCGCACCGCCCGCATCAAGGGCTTCCGTCCCGGCAAGGTGCCGGCCAAGGTGATCGAGCAGCGTTACGGCGCCCAGGTCCGCGGCGAAGTGGTCGACGAATTGCTGCAGCAGGGCTTCGACCAGGCCGTGCGCGACAACGCGCTGCGCCTGGCCGGCAATCCGCGGATCGAGCCGTCCGCCGAGGCGGGCGAGGGCGAACTGGCCTACGTCGCCACCTTCGAGGTCGTACCCGATTTCGGCGAGATCGATGTGACCACGCTTCAGGTCGTCCGCACGACCGCCGAGGTGACCGAGGACGATATCGATCGCATGATCGAGAACCTGCGCCTGCAGCGCCGCAGTTGGACCATCGTGAACCGCCCGGCCCAGGCCGGCGATGCGGCCGATGTGGAAACCTGGTCGATGATCGACGGGGAGCGTTTGCCGGCTGAAGGCGCCGAGCGTGGCGTGACCATGATCGGCTCAGGCGCGATGTACCCGGAGATCGAGAACGCCATCGTCGGCATGAGCGCCGGCGAGAACAAGACCCTGACCGTCGACTTCCCGGAGAACTGGCGCGTGCCGCAGCTCGCCGGCAAACAGGCGGTGGTGAACGTGAAGGTCGAAGCGATCTCCGAGCCCGTGCTGCCCGAGGTCGATGCGGAGTTCATCCGCAGTTTCGGCGTGCGTTCGGGCGAAATGCCGCAGTTCCGCGTCGAGATCCGCAACAATCTCGAGCGCGAACTCAAGGGTGCGCTCATGAGCCGCCTGCGTCGCGAAGTCGGCGAGCAACTCGTCGCCGCCTATGCGCATGTCGAGATGCCGCCGCGCGTGGTCGAGAACGAAGCGCGCGCCATGCTGGCCCAGACCGTCGAACAGGCGCGTCGCCAGGGCCGCCAGATCGACCCGCCGGCCGATGCCTGGCGTGATCTGCTCGATCCGGCCCGCAAGCGCATCACCGTCGCACTGCTGGTCGGAGAAATCGCGCGCCGCAACGAGCTCACGCTCGACCCCAAGCGCCTGAACGAAACGCTGCGTCTCATCGCCTCCACTTACGAAGAGCCGCAGCAGGTCATTGATTTGTACCGCAACGACCGCCAGCTCATGGCGGGCCTGCAGAATCGCGTGATGGAAGAGCAGGTCATCGACTGGATCGCCGAGCGCGCCGTGCATACCGACAGGCCGCTCAGCTTCCAGGAAGCGATCGCCCCGCAGTAACCTGCGGATTCCTTTCCCGGGTCGGGCCCAGCGCGCGACCCGTTCCCCGACAGGCGCCGCGCCCAGCGCGACCCGCCCCACCACAGGTGCCGCGACGCATGAACAGCTTCGAGACCAGAGCCCTCAATCTCGTTCCGATGGTGGTCGAACAGACCAGCCGCGGCGAGCGCGCTTACGACATCTACTCCCGGCTGCTCAAGGAGCGGGTGATCTTTCTCGTCGGCGGTATCGACGATTACATGGCGAACGTGATCGTCGCCCAGCTGCTGTTCCTCGAGGCCGAGAACCCCGAGAAGGACATCAGCCTGTACATCAACTCGCCGGGTGGCATCGTCACCGCGGGCATGGCGATCTACGACACCATGCAGTTCATCAAGCCCGACGTGAGCACCATCTGCGTCGGTCAGGCCGCCTCGATGGGCGCGCTGCTGCTCGCTTCGGGCGCCAAGGGTAAGCGTCATGCGCTGCCCAATTCGCGGGTGATGATCCACCAGCCTCTGGGCGGCTTCCAGGGCCAGGCGACGGACATCGATATCCATGCCCGCGAAATCCTCGGCATGAAGCAGCGGCTGAACGAAATCCTGGCCAAG
Organism: uncultured Lysobacteraceae bacterium; assembly: GCA_946480825.1. The sequence continues at coordinate 478 of CAMLLG010000077.1, read as the reverse complement.
CACACCGGTCAGGCGATCGACACCATCGCCCGGGACACCGAGCGCGACAATTTCAAGAGCGCCGAAGCCTCGCGCGACTACGGTCTGGTCGATCACGTCCTCGAACGCCGCCCGGAAGACTCCATTCAGCCGGCATAAGTAACTGATTCAAAAGAGCATCCACATCTCGGCCGCAATCCGCTTGCGGCCGGGAGCGCGGATGCTATCCTCCCCCCCACCAGTTTAGATAACGACAGCAGCATGAGCGAAGACCGGCAAGGCCGCAGCGGCGACAGCAACAAGATCCTGTATTGCTCGTTCTGCGGGAAAAGCCAGCATGAAGTCCGCAAGCTGATTGCGGGCCCGAGCGTGTTCATCTGCGACGAATGCGTGGAGCTGTGCAACGACATCATCCGCGAGGAGCTGGAGGAGAAGGCGCAGTCCGCCCGCAGCCACCTGCCCAAGCCGCGCGAGATCCTCGAGGTCCTGGACCAGTACG
>CAMLLG010000076.1 GCA_946480825.1 uncultured Lysobacteraceae bacterium | reverse complement strand
CCGATCAGAACCGACCGATCAGAACCGACCGATCAGAACCGACCGATCAGAACCGACCGATCAGAACCGGAAATCCACCTTGCCGTAGAAGTACGAACCGTTGATGCCGAAGGGCAGGGTTTCCCAACCGTAGGTGAAGCCGAGCTGCGGGAACGGGAAGGCGTTCACCGGGTCCCATTTGTCGGGATAGGTGTCGAAGATGTTGTTGCCGCCGATGCTGATGCGCAGCTTGTCGCTGACGTTCCAGCCCACGGCGGCGTCGAACAGCGTCGCGCCGTCCCAGGTCTGCTTGAAGCCTGGCGTGAAGCCTTCGCCGGCGACTTCGCCGTAGTAGTTCGCGCGCAGGGTCCAGTCCCAGTTGCCGCGGGTCCACACGCCCTGCAGCACGTGGTGCTCGCCCGGCTGGCCTTCTTCGATCAGCGTGACCTGGCTGTCGTCGAACAACTGCGTGGGCGAGAGGATCGGAGACTGCGATCGACGCGCGGTGACTTCGGTGTCGTTCCAGTGCAGCAGCGCGGTGATGTCCAGCGTGCCGCCGACGGCCTCGGTGGTGAATTCGCCGACGATATCGATGCCGGTGGTCTCGGTATCGATGGCGTTGGTGAAGAACTGCGCCTGGGCGACGCCGAACGGCGCGAGGATCGCGCGGATCGGGCAATTGCTGTTGGTGGCGTTGCAGGCGAGACCGTCGGTGCCGACGCTTTCCGGCGCGATGTTGCTGGAGAAGATGATGCGGTCCTCGATGTCGATGCGGAACACGTCGACGGTGAGGCTGAACTGGTCGCTCGGGCGCCAGCTGAAGCCGAGGGTGACGCTCTTGGATTCCTCTTCCTTCAGCGGATCGATGCCGAAGGCGCGGGTGACGGCGCTGTCCTGGCGCGCGGTCAGCGTGTCGGCCAGCAGGCCGGTCGCCGGATCGATGTTGGTCGAGCGCTGGCTGTAGAACAACTGCTGCACGCCCGGCGCGCGGAAGCCGGTGGAGGCGGTGCCGCGCATGGCGAAGGTGTCGGTGAAGTCGTAGCGCAGCGACAGTTTGCCGGTGGCGGTGTTGCCGAAGTCGGAGTAGTCCTCGAAGCGGACCGCACCGCCGACCAGGAACTTGCCGCCGAAGCGCGTTTCGGCATCGGCGTAGACGGCGTAGCTGTGGCGGCCGTCGTCCACGGCTTCGTTCGGCGAGAAGCCGGGGAAGCCCTGGATGCCCGGCGCCGCGAAGCCGCCGTTCTGGTTGAGGATGACGATCGCCGGATTGTTGGTGCGGCCGTAGGTGTACGAAACCGGGTCGCCGGCTTCGATCGCGTAGTTCTCGCTGCGGTATTCGCCGCCGACCGCGAGGCTGAGCGGTTCGCTGCTGCCGATGTCGAGGGTGCCGCGGAAGTCGAGGTTCAGCGTGGTCTGGTCGAATTTCAGCGTGCCGGTGTCGGCGGAGGTCGGCGATTCGGCGTAGATGCCGCCGGTGGCGGGATTCGGCTCGTACCACCAGCTCACGTTGACCGAGTTGCGCTCGTGGAAACCGAACTTGCTGCGGCCGTGGTTGACCGACAGATCCCAGTCCCAGTTGTCGCCGAGCTGCGCGCGATAACCGACCGCCAGCGAGCCGTCGTCGACGGTGGTGATGATGTTGGGCAGGAAGCCGTCCGGATACAGCGCGGGCACGGTTCGGCCGTCGCCGGCGCTGCGGTAGAAGCCGGAGGAATCGCCTTCGCGACGCGAGAGGCCGCCGAACCAGTAGAGTTCGCCGCCGCCGAGTTCCAGACCGCCGTTGAGCCACAGATAGGCGTCCTTGGCGTCGGCGTCGCCGATGCGCTGGGTGACGCGCGGCGACGGGACGCGCAGGCTGTCGGGGCCGGCGCGGTTGGTTTCGCCGCGGTCGCGATATTCGGCGGTGAGATTGATGAAGCCGGTGCTGCCGAGCTCGAAGCCGGTGTTGAGGCCGCCGTGCAGCACTTCGCCGTCGCCCTTGCGGGTTTCGCCGGCTTCGAAATAGACCTGCGTTTCCTTGGTCTGTTTCTTCAGCACGATGTTGATGACGCCGGCGATGGCGTCGGAGCCGTACTGGGCCGCGGCGCCGTCGCGCAGCACTTCGATGCGCTCGATGGCGCTGACAGGAATGGCGTTGATGTCGGTGCCTGCGGAGCCGCGGGCGATCGTCTGTTGCACGTTCACCAGTGCCTGCTGGTGGCGGCGCTTGCCGTTCACGAGCACCAGCACCTGATCGGGGCCGAGGGCGCGCAGCGTGGCCGGGCGGATGATGTCGGTGCCGTCGGAAATGGTGGTGCGGGAGAAGTTGAAGCTCGGCTCCAGCATCTGCAGCAACTGGCCGAGTTCGCGCGCGCCGGTGCGCTCGAGCTGCTCGGCGCGGATGATGTCGACCGGTGCGGCGGTTTCGGCGGCGGTGCGGTTCTTGGCGCGGCTGCCGAGGACCTGGATTTCGTCGAGTTCGCCGGCGTTGCCTTCGGCGGGAGCGTCCTGGGCGAAGGCGGGCAGGGCGACCGCGAGCGCCAGGGCGAGAGCGGTGAGAGACGGGGCGGTGCGGCGTTGGCCGCGGGCGACGGGTTGAGACATGAAACCTCCTGATCCATGGGTGGCGGTTGAAAAATCGTCCGGCGCCCCCTGACGCCGACCCGGCCGCGTGGGCGGGCGATTCGGGCGGCAGTCATAACATTTTTTTAGCGTTCCGGCGCGTGCGAGGCGTCGCGGAACCGGCGGGCCCGGTGCGGTGGGCGGATTCCCGCGCGGGAATCCCGCGCTACACGAGGCGCCGCGACGGGAGTAGGCTGATCCGAAACGGTCGGGGGGCCATGCGATGACGACGACGGAATCCGCGGTGAACGGGGCGGTCGAGGCCGGGTGCGCGGCGCCCGCCGGGGACCGGATGCTGGATGGGCCGCATCGGCGGCTGGCGCGCATGGCGGGGGATTGGGAGGGTGTTTACCGGCTGTGGTTCGAAGCCGACATGCTGGCGGCGGAGTCGTCCCAGCGCGGCACCCTGCGATCGGTGCTCGGCGGCCGCTTCCTGCTGCACGAATACCAGTGGGAGTTCGATGGCCGCAGCTACGCGGGGGTGGCGCTGTACGGCTATCACATCGACGAAAAGCGCTGGGAATGCGCCTGGGTCGACAGTTTCCATACCGGCAGTTCGATCCTGTCCTCGCACACCGTGGGCGATGCCGCGCCCGCGCATTTCGCGGTGTTGGGCAGTTACGGCGACGGCCAGACGCCGCCCGGCCCGCGCTGGGGCTGGCGCACCGAGATCGAACAGCCCGACGACGACCGCCTGATCATCACGATGACCAACATCTCGCCGGAGGGCGAGGAAGCGAAGGCGGTGGAAGTGGAATACGCGCGCAGGATCTGAGTCGCGCGTCACTCGTCCTGTTTCCTGCCTTCGACGCGCATCCGCAGCGTGCCGTCGCGAAGCCGTGCGTCCAGCAGATCGCCGGCCCGCGCGTCGTCGACACTTCGCACGACGCGGCCATCGTCGCGCTGCACGATGGCGTAGCCGCGGGCGACGGTGGCCAGCGGGCTGACCGCTTCCAGCGATCGCGCAAGCCCGTGCAGGCGCAATGCGTGTCGTTGCAGCGCGCGCGCGGTCGCGGCCTGCGGGCGTGGCGCCAGCGATTGCAGGCGATCACGCAGCAGGGCGAGCCGCCGCTGCGGGCGCGTCGCGCGCAGCACCGCGGCGATGTGACGCAGGCGTGCGTGCCGCCGCTGGTCGTCCTGCGTCCACGCCGCGCGCAGTCGGCGCAGGGCGTCTTCCTGCCGGCGTCGCAGCGCATCCAGTCGCGCCTGCGGGCGCAGCGCCTGCAGCCGCAGTGCGGCGCGGTCGGTGCGCTGCGCGGCATGTCGCAGCAGGCGTTCGTGGACGGCGTGCAGGCGTCGCGCCTGCGCGCGCAGATGCGCGGCGAGATCAGCGCGATCGGGAACCAGCAGTTCCGCGGCCACCGACGGCGTGGGTGCGCGCAGGTCGGCGGCGAAATCCGCGAGGGTCACGTCGACCTCGTGGCCGACCGCCGACACCACCGGCACCGGCGACGCGGCGATCGCGCGGGCCAGGGCTTCGTCGTTGAACGCCCACAGATCCTCGAGCGAACCGCCGCCGCGGGTCACGAGCAGGGCGTCGTAGCGGCCGCTGCGGCCCGCAGACTGCAGCATGCGCACGATCTGCGCCGCGGCGGTGTCGCCCTGCACCGGGACCGGCAGGATGTCGACCTCGACCAGCGGAAACCGCCGGCGCAGCACGCTCAGCACGTCGCGGACCGCGGCGCCGCTGGGCGAAGTGAGCACGCCGAGGCGGCGGACGTGGTCGGGCGGCGGACGCTTGCGGGCCTGGTCGAACAGACCTTCCGCCTGAAGCTTCGCCTTCAGCTGCTCGAACGCGCGCCGCAACGCGCCTTCGCCGGCTTCCTCCATGGTGTCGAGGATCAGCTGGTAGTCGCCGCGGGCCTCGTACAGGGTCAGCCGGCCGCGCGCGAGCACCCGCAGGCCTTCGCGCGGCGTGAATTTCAGCCACTGGCTCTTGGGTTTGAACAGCGCGCAGCGGACCTGGGCGCGCTCGTCCTTCAGGGTGAAATACAGATGGCCGGACGCCGGACGCGAGAGATTGCCCAGTTCGCCTTCCACCCAGATCAGCGGAAAGGCGTCCTCCAGCAGGTTGCGGGCGAGGGCGTTCAGCTGGCTGGGGGTCAACGCCTTGCGGTCGTCGGTGGCGGGCGGGTCGAACATGGGCACAGGATACGGGAATCGCGCCGCAGGCCCGGTCATGCGACGCGGTAGAGCGCCCTTCCGGGCGCTGTTTTTGTTTTCACGAACGACATGTCTGCGCCCTGAAGGGCGCTCTACCGACTTTCCCGGGACAGCGGGCTGAAGCCCGCTCTACCGCCATGCACCGCCGGTACAATGCCCGCATGTCCGCACAGCCCCTGCCTTGCCGCGATGCCGCGGCGCCCGTGTTCGGCCCCGCCGCCCGCCGTTCCACCCGTCAGGTCCGCATCGGCAAGGTCGCCGTCGGCGGCGATGCGCCGGTCGTGGTGCAGTCGATGACGAATACCGATACCGCCGATGTCGCCGGCACGGTGAAGCAGGTCGCCGAACTCTGGCGCGCGGGCTCGGAGCTGGTGCGGGTGACGGTGAACAACCCCGAATCCGCCGCGGCGGTGCCGCGCATCGTCGAGAAGCTGGCGATGATGGGCATCGAGGTCCCGATCATCGGCGACTTCCACTACAACGGCCATCAATTGCTGGCGCACGAACCGGCCTGCGCCGAGGCGCTGGCGAAATACCGCATCAATCCGGGCAATGTCGGCTTCGGCAAGAAGCGCGACACCCAATTCGCGCAGCTCATCGAATTCGCGATCCGCTACGGCAAGCCGGTGCGCATCGGCGCGAACTGGGGGTCGCTGGACCAGTCGCTGGCCGCCCAGCTGATGGACGAGAACGCGCGGCGCGTCGACCCGTGGGACGCCGGGCGCGTGCTGCGCGAAGCGCTGATCCGCTCCGCCATCGATTCCGCCGAGCGTGCGGTCGAATTGGGCCTGCCGCGCGAGAAGATCGTGCTCAGCGCCAAGGTCAGCGGCGTGCAGGAACTGGTCGCGGTCTATCGCGACCTGGCCATACGCTCCGATTTCGCGCTGCATCTGGGCCTGACCGAGGCCGGGATCGGCAGCAAGGGCATCGTCGCTTCGGCGGCGGCGCTGGCGGTGCTGATGCAGGAAGGCATCGGCGACACCATCCGCATTTCGCTCACGCCCGAGCCGGGCGCCTCGCGCACGCAGGAAGTCGTCGTCGCCCAGGAACTGCTGCAGACCATGGGCCTGCGCGCGTTCACGCCGATGGTCACCGCCTGTCCGGGCTGTGGACGCACCACGTCTGAGTTCTTCCAGGAACTGGCGAAGGTGGTGCAGGAGCACGTCCGCGCGAAGATGCCGGAGTGGAAGATCACCCATCCGGGCGCGGAGAACCTGACGCTCGCGGTGATGGGCTGCGTGGTCAACGGCCCCGGCGAATCGCGCCACGCCAACATCGGCATCTCGCTGCCGGGCACCGGCGAAGCGCCGGCGGCACCGGTATTCATCGACGGCGAGAAGGCGATGACACTGCGCGGCGAGGGCATCGCCCGGGAATTCCTCGGCATCATCGACGGCTACGTCGCGCGCAAGTTCGGACCGGATGCGCACGCCGGCTGAGGCGTTCGCCACGCTGCTCGAGGACCTGCGTTCCGGCGTGGATTTCCTGCGCCAGCGCCTGCTGCGGCTGCTGTTGTTATTCTTCGGCCTGCTGCTGCCGCTGTGGGGCTTCGCGGAGTTGGCCGATGAAGTCCACGATGGCGAGGCCTTCGGATTCGATCGGCCGATCCTGCGCTTCGCCCGAAGTCTCGCCAGCGATGGCTTCGACACGGTGTTCATGTTTTTTTCCGACGTCGGCTACGCGTGGGGCGTGGTGCCCGTCGACATCGCCCTGATCGCGATCCTCGCCTGGCGCCGACGGATGCGCGAGGGCTTGTTCGCCGGCATCGCCATCGTCGGCTCGGCGCTGCTGAATGTCGCCACCAAGCAGTTCTTCGCCCGCGAGCGCCCCGCGCTGTGGGAATCGATCGCGCCGGAAACCAGCTACAGCTTTCCCAGCGCACATGCGATGGGCTCGGCCACCCTGGCCTGGGTGTTGCTGTTGCTCGCGTGGCGGACGCGCTGGCGCTGGCCGGTGACGATCGGAATGGCGGCCTTCGCGGTGATGGTGGCGTTCTCGCGGGTGTATCTGGGCGTGCATTACCCGTCCGACATCCTCGCCGGCTGGGCCGCCGCATCGGTCTGGACCGCGGCGGTCTACCTGTCGATCTATCGCAACGGCGCACGTCCCTGGCGGGACGGCGCCTGACGGCCGACCCCGGAGACCGCGCTCGTCCGTGATGTCACGCTCCGATGGCCGTTCCGCACGGCCGTCGTCGTTGTCTGCGGTACCTGTGGCGCCTTCGGCGCCGCGTTCCGTCCCCGCAGAGCCTCCGATGCCCCAGAACGTCCCCGCCGGCGATCATGCCGATACCCTCGGTTTCCTCCGCGAGCGCCTGGCCCGCGGCAATGAATGCCTGTTGGCGGGCAACGCGCGCGGCGCGATCGTTTACTACGACAGCGCGCTGCTGACGTTCCACCACACCCGCCACATCGAGGCGCTGTGGGAGACCTATCGCGCCCTGTGGAGCAACAAGTCGATGGCGCACCAGCAGTTGCGCGAACCGATCAAGGCGCAGGAAGCGGCGATGTTCGCTAACAGTCTGCCGTTGCCGGGTTGAGGCCCATGACGCGCACGGCCGCCTCGCGGCGGCCGTGTCGGAGGGTTCTTCGCGCGCCGGCGCGCGCGAAGGCGCATCACCAGATGCGGACGCGCTGTTCCGGCGGCAGATAGAGCTTGTCGCCCGGCTTCACGTCGAAGGCCCGGTACCACTCGTCGAGATTGCGCAGCGGCCCGTTGATGCGGTACTGCGGCGGCGAGTGCGGCCCGACCTTGACCTGATTGATCATCGCTTCGTCGCGGTATTTGGACTGCCACACCTGCGCCCAGGCCAGGAAGAAGCGCTGGTCGCCGGTCAGACCGTCGATGACCGGCGCCGGCTTGCCCTTCAGGCTCAGCTGATAGGCGGTGTAGGCCATCGACAGGCCGCCGAGGTCGCCGATGTTCTCGCCCAATCCCAGTTGGCCATTGACGCAGTGGCCTTCCAGCGGACAGTAGGTGTTGTACTGGGCCACCAGCGCCTTGGTGCGCGCATCGAAACGGGCGCGGTCTTCGTCGGTCCACCAGTTGCGCTGCACGCCGGCGTAATCGGACTTCGAGCCCTGGTCGTCGAAGCCGTGCCCCATTTCATGGCCGATCACGCCGCCGATGCCGCCGTAGTTCACGGCCGGGTCGGCGTTCACGTCGAAGAACGGCGGCTGCAGGATCGCGGCCGGGAACACGATCTCGTTGAACGACGAGTTGTAGTACGCGTTGACCGTCTGCGGCGTCATGAACCATTCGTCGCGGTCCGGCTTCCTGCCCAGACGGGCGTTCTGGTCGTCGATCAGGTACTTGCGCACGGACAGCACGTTCGCGATCAGATCGCCCGGCACGATCGTGACGCTGGCGTAGTCGCGCCACTTCTTCGGATAACCGATTTTCGGATTGAAGGTTTCCAGTTTGCGGTAGGCCTCGGCCTTGGTGGCTTCGCCCATCCAGTCGAGATTGCGGATGTTCTGGCGCAGCGCGGCGCGCAGGTTTTCGACCAGCACGTCCATCGCGGCCTTGGCTTCCGGCTTGAAATGACGTTCGACGTACATCCGGCCGACCGCATCGCCCAGACCGCCCATGCCGCCTACCAACGCGACGCCGCGTTTCCACGTGTCCTTCTGCGCTTTCTGGCCCTGCAGCATCGTGCCGGTGAAGGCGAACGCGGCCTCGTCGATCTCGGTGCTCAGCAGCGGCGCGTGATTGCGCACGGCGTGGAAGGTCAGATAGTCGCGCCAGACGCTCAGCGGCGTCTTCTTCGCGATCTCGAGGATCGGCCCGACCGCGCTGGGCGTGGAGATGTTGACGTCGCCGGGCGAGGCGATGCCCTGGGCCGCGAAATGCGCCTTCCAGTCGTAGCCCGGGAATTCCTGCTGCAACTGCGCGAACGTGCGCAGGTTGTAGGTCTTGTCGCGGTCGCGCATCTGGGCGCGATCCCAGTGGTGTTTCGCGATTTCCGTTTCCAGGGCCATGATCGCGTCGGCCTTGGCCTTCGCATCGGCCGCCGGCACGCCGGCGAAGCCGAGCATGGCGGCGATATGGCCGAGATAGGCGGCGCGGATCTGCACGAAGCGCGCGTCCTGGTTGAGGTAGAAGTCCTTGTCCGGCAGACCTAGGCCGCCGACGCCGACACCGATGATGTAGCGATCGGGATTCTTGCGGTCGAGGGTCGCGCCCCCACCGACCGGCGTGCTGGTGCCGTCGATGCCGGCGCGGCCGAAGGCGGCGGTGAGCGCGGCGAAGGAATCGACCGCCGCGATGCGCCCCAGCACCGGTTTCAGCGGCGCGATGCCGGCGGCGTCGCGCGCGGCGGTGTTCATGTAGCTGGCGTAGAAATCGCGGACTTTCTGCTCGTCGCTGCCCGCCGCGAGTCCCTGGCGCGCCTGCAGCCCTTCGATGATCGCGCGGGTCTGCAGTTCCGCCTGATCGCTGAGGCTGTTGAACGAACCGTAGCGGGTTTCGTAGTCCTTCAACTGATATTTGTCGAACCACAGGCCGTTGGCGTAGCGGTCGAAATCGTCGCCGGGCTTCACCGACAGGTCGCGGTTCTCCAGCGCGATGCCGAAGTTGCCGAGTTTCGGTTTGGCGGTGTCGTCGGCGAAGGTCGCGGGTGCGGCCACGGCGAGCGCGAGGCCCAGGGTAAGCAGGGTCTTGTTCATGCGGACATCCAAGGCTGACGGACAGACGCGCAGCCTAGCCGACGCCGCCGCGACGGCATGTGCCGAAGGTGGGGGGCTCAGCCCCCGGGAGCGGGCGCCTCCGGTGCCTTGGCGTAGATCGCCTCGCGGGCCTGCTGCAGGCGCTGGCGCAGGTAATCGTCCCGGCTCATGCCGTTCGGATAACTGGACATGGCCAGCACTTCCGCGACGATCCGCGCCTCGGTGGCCTTGTATTCCTGGAACTGCGCATCCCGCCGCTGCTGGGCGAGGAAGGCCGCCTCGCGCTCGGCGGTCTCCTTGCGGTAGCGATCGACGACTTCCTGGGCCTGGCGCACGCGCTGGCGGTCGTCCTTCACCGCGGCGTGGATGAGGCCGATCCGCAGCATCACCGCCTCGTCCGCGGACAGTTCGCGCGCCTGTTCGCGGCGATCGATCTCGCGGCTGAGCGCCTGCGCGCGCTGGATCCGGGTGCGGTCGTCCATCCCGGGGGCATCGCGGAGGAAGCTGCGGGCGTGACGCTCGAACGCCAGACGACTCTGGTAGGCGCGCGCTTCGGGCGTCGACGCCATCGCGGGGTCCGGTTGCGCCTGGGGCGCGACCGCCGGATCGGGTCCGGCGATGGCCTTGGTCACCGAAGCCTGGCGCAGCTGCGCACTGCCCCAGAGCGCGAACATCAGCACGACGGCGAGGACCAGCCCGACATGGACGAGGCGGATTTTCATGGCGGGGGACAACACTCCTGGTGGCGATCGTCATCGCGCACCGGCGGGCGTGCGGCCCGCCGGTGCGATGCGACGATTAAAGCAGTTGATCGACGGTCCAGTACAGCAGGTTGAAGGGCTTGGCGCGATCGGCGGTGTCGCTGGCCTCGGACGCGTCCAGCACATTGCCCGAACCGACGAGCACGCTGTCGATGAAGTGCCGCAGCTCCAGACTCATGCTCTGGATGTCGCCGTTCTTGAAATCGACGACGGTGGTGCAGTGGCTCTCGTTCAGCGCGCGGTACTGCGGGAAATAACCGCCGAAATTGCCGAGCGTGTTGAGTTTCGCCGACAGCCGCGCGGTATCGCTGCCCCAGCGGGCGTGGATCAGCGCTTCCCTGGTCGCCTGGTCGGGCGCGTTCGCGATCTCGGGGAAGAAGCGCTCATAGGAATAGGACGAATAGTTCAGGTCCTTCCAGAAGTGGGTGTGGCCCATACGGTCGCTCGGGTACTTCGCGGACAGCGCGTTGTACAGCGTGCCGAGCTGGTTCAGATCAAGCTGCGGCAACTGCCCGGCGAGATAGGGCAGCGGGCCGTTCGGCTTGCTCAGGCCCCAGGCTTGGCGGATGTGCGTCTGCAGCGGCACCGAGGACCAGCTCTGCGGATCGCCGCCGATCGGTGCGTCGAACACCGGGCCCGAATCGTTGATCAGGAAGCCGCGGGTCGGCGCCAGGTCGCGGCGCAGCGGCGCGTAGTTGGTCAGGCTGCCGGCGCCGCCGGCGCTGCAGCCGGTGGACAGCATCTGCGTGGGCCGCGGCAGGTTGTCCTTGAGCCAGCTCACCACCGCGCGGGTGTTGCGGATGCCGTTGTGGTGCCAGACCAGCGGCGGCTTCACGCCGGCGGGGTCGTTGTAGACCGCGACCTTGTCGCCGCTGTAGATGTCGCCGGTGCAGTAGGGCACGTAGACGATGTTCCACTGCTGGGTCTTCACCGCATCGAACGGACTGACGCGGGTGATGAAGGGGCTGACCAGGCTGGCGCCGGGATTCAGCAGGCTCATGTAGTCGTCGGGGATGCCGTTCGGATTGCGCGCGCCGCGCACGCCGGTCTGGCCGGTGCAACTGGCGTAATCCCAGCACGCGCCGCCGCCTTCCATGTAGATGATGGTGTTGCGGGTGTGCGGTACGCGGTTGACGAAGAATTTGTACGGCGAGCCGTTGCCGCAGACCGCGCCGGTCTCGGGCGCCAGCTTGATCGTCTGCCAACTGTTGTATGCGCCGGGGCTGAAGCCGTCGGCATAGCCGGAGGGATTGGACAGCAGCGGATAATCGCCGGTGCGCTGCGCGGCGGTCACCTTGTTGTCCGCCTTCGGCGGAGACAGCAGGTTGACGAAGGCCTGCCAGGTGGAATAGTCGCCTTCCTCGGCCTGCGCCGGCACGGCGACCAGACCCGCGACGAGCGCGGCGGCGAGCAGGGACGTGCGGATGCGTGGTGTGCGGGTGGCGGATCGGATCGATACGGCCATGAAGTTCACTCTCCTTGTTCGTGTTGGGACGGTTCCGCGAACGCGTCTCTGGATGCGGCGGTGCCCCCTGCACCGCTCGATGCGATCCGGGCAGGCCCGGATCGACGCCCCGATGTACACCGCCCCCCGGGTCCGGTCAATCGTCGCCGATGGCATGTGCAGATGCCGCGCATCCTGCTGCGATGCAGCATGAGTGCGTTGTACGGTGTCCGTTAGGCGGAAAATGAAATCTGTCGCATCTGTTGAGACTTACTGCTTATAGCTTGGCGCGTGCCATCCGGCTTAAAGGAACTAGATATGGCTCTCTACAAGTACGCGAAATACCTGGAGCAAAGCCAGCACGAAGAGTTTGACTCGTTGTATGGCCCGGGACAGAACTGCCCAAATTCAGGCATCTACCGCTGCGAAGGCTGTGGGAATGAAATTGCGTCCAACAAGGACAATCCGTTCCCTCCGCAAAATCACCATCAACACAGTCAGCATCAGGGCAACATTCGCTGGAAGTTGATTGTTTTCGCTCAGTAGCAGAAAAGGCTGACGAACAATCAAACTGACCTCGTATCACGGTGTCGGCCACGTGCATACGCTAGCATGCGTCCGCCGCCCCGCTGAGGGGCGGCCTAACTCATTCATTTGCCGACATCACTCGCCGGGTTTTGCGGCCTCCAGCGGCGCGTGAGTGGCCGCGCGCCGCGTGAGCCGCGCCTCGCGATGCGCGATGTAGGCGTTCGCGGCGAAGATGACGCCCGCACCGATCGCGGTCCAGCGGTCCAGGCGTTCCTGGAACAGCAGCCAGCCGGCCACGGCCACGATCGGCAACTGCATGAAGCTGATCGGCGTCAGCGCGGACACGTCGCCGAGCTTCAGCGCGCGCGTCCACAGCATGTGGCCGCCGGTGCCGAGGAAGCCGGCCGCGATCACCCACACCCAGACGATCCCGCGCGGCCACTCCCAGACCGTCAGCGCCGGCAGCAGCGACATCGGCACCCACAGCAGCGTGGTCAGCAGCACGATGCGGTCGGCCGGTTCGACCTTCGACAGTTGCTTGATCTGGATCGACACGATGCCGCTCAGCACCGCCGCCGCCAGCGCGACCAGGGTGCCGGCGCTGAAGCTCGCGGTGCCCGGACGCACGATGATCATCACGCCGACGAAGCCCAGCGCCACCGCGGCCCAGCGCCGCGCGCGGACCTGTTCGTGCAGGAACACGACCGCGGCGATGGTGACGAAGATCGGCGTCGAATACGACAGCGCGACCGCCTGCGCGAGCGGCAGATGGCCGATGGCCCAGAACCCGCACAGCATCGACACCACGCCGACCGCGCAGCGGAACAGATAGCGCGGCCACTGCGTGGTTTTCAGCAGACCCGGGCCGTGGCGCAGCAGCAGCGGCAGCGCCGCGACCAGGCCGAAGAAATTGCGGAAGAACGCGATCTCGAAGGTGTGCAGCGTTTCGGAGGCCAGCCGGATCGCGACGGTCATCAGCCCGAACAGCATCGTGCTGCCGAGCATCAGCAGCGCCGCGCGCAGGTGTTGGGATCGAGGCGAATTCATGGCCCGTCGTCGGCGGGACCACCGATGTCATCGGGCATGCGATCGGCGACGCGGTCGGCGAACACCAGACTCATGCACGTGAGGCCCGCTTCGGCCTTGCCGAATTCGGAAATGTCGACCGCGATCGCGCGCAGCCCGGCGCGGACGCAGAACGCTTCGACGCGCTCGCGCGTGCGCGGAAGCGCGGCGTTGATGAGGCGCGCATCGCCGACGGGCAATACGTTGGCGGCGAAGGGTTCGCCGTCGGCGACTTCGATCTTCGAGAACCCGTCGAACACGGAGAAGTCGACCCACGCGGGATTGATCAGCAGCGTCTCCGCGTCCAGCGCGGTGCAGGCGGTCTTCAGATGCAGGCTGCCGTGGACCTGGACCGGCACCACGCGGTAACCGTGCGGGCTCAGGCGCGCGGCGAGCTGTTCGATGCCTGCGCGGTTGGTGCGCGTGGTCAGCCCGACGTACAGCGTGCGTCCGATCCGCAGCACATCGCCGCCTTCGAGCGTCCCGGGCGCGAGGATGCCTTCGCAGCGGCGGAACGGCGCGAGCGCCGCCGCGATCCGCTCGGGCTCCGGCTGGCGCGAGACCGCGCCCGGGCGCGACAGGATCGCGCATTCGTCGAGCACCACGGCGGTGTCTTCGACGAACACGCTGTCGGGCAGGGCTTCGATGGCGTCGAGCGCCTCGCGATACGCGGCATGCTGACGTTCGAGCGCGTCGAACGCGATCGGTGCGCGTTCGAGATAGGTCAGTTCGCAGGACTGCGCCAAGCTGCGGGCGGGGCGCCGGACGATGGCGACGGGCATCTCTGCGGACATGTCTGCCGGCACGTTCGTCGCGGGCGCCGCGGTCACCACGTCGCGCCGACGATCCGCGGTTCCGGTTCGATGGTGACGCCGAAGCGCGTCTTAACGCTCTCGGCGATCTTCCGCGCCAGCGCCAGCAGTTCCGCGCCGTTGGCGCGGCCGTGATTCACCAGTACCAGTGCGTGTTTGTCGGAGACCCCGGCGTCGCCGGAACCGAAATCGGCGCGGGCGCCCTTCCAGCCGCACTGTTCGATCAACCAGGCCGCCGACAACTTGCGCGTGTCCGGGGAATCGGCGCGGAACACCGGCAGAGACGGATGCAGGACGAGCAGGGTTTCCGCCTGCTTCGCCGACACGATCGGATTTTTGAAGAAGCTGCCGGCGTTGCCGATCACCGCTGGATCGGGCAGCTTGCGCCTGCGCAGACGGCTGACCGCTTCGGCCACGTCGGCGGCGCCCGGTCTGGCGACGCCCATCGTCTTCAGTTCGTCGCCGATGCCCGCGTAATCGAGCCTGAGCGCTTCCGACGATCGTTCGCTCGCCAGCGGCAGCGCGAATTCCACCGCGACGATCAGCCAGCGGTCCGGCTCGCGCTTGAAGGCGCTGTCGCGGTAAGCGAACGCGCAATCGTCGGCCTCGAAGCGACGGAATTCGCCGGACTCGCGTTCGAAGGCCTCGACCGCGACGATGCGTTCGCCGACTTCCACGCCGTACGCGCCGATGTTCTGGATCGGCGCGGCGCCGACCGTGCCGGGGATCAGGGCGAGGTTTTCGAGGCCGGCGTGGCCCTGCGCCAGCGTCCACAGCACGAAGTCGTTCCACTCGACGCCGGCGTCCGCGCGGATCAGGCCGAGGCCGTCGCGGATGTCGAGCACGCGCATGTCGCGCCCGGTCAGGCGCAGCGCCACGCGTGGGCCCTCGACGATCAGCAGGTTGCTGCCGCCGCCGAGGATCAGCGGCAGAACCCCGTGGAGCGTGTCCGCGAACAGGCCGGGCAGATCCAGCGGATCGTCGCATTCGATCAGCACGCCGGCGCGCGCTTCGATGCCGAAGGTGTTCGGCAATGGGGCCCGTTCGGTCTGCCGGATCGTCATCAGCGCGGCATCGTCGGCGGAAGATGTCCGCGGCTGGGCGCTTCCTTGCGGCGGCGGATGGCGTCCACGCATTCGTGGATCAGCCCGGGGCCGCGATAGATCAGGCCGGTGTAGCACTGCACCAGGCTCGCGCCCGCGGCCATCTTCTTCACCGCGTCGGCGCCGGTGAGGATGCCGCCGACGCCGATCAGCGGAATCTGCTCGGGCAACCGCGTGCGCAGCATGCGCAGCACCGCGGTCGATTTCGCCATCAGCGGTTCGCCGGACAGGCCGCCGGCTTCCTTCGCCAGCGGATGCTGATGCACCGCGATCCGCGACACCGTGGTGTTGGTGGCGATCACGCCGTCGACCTGCATCTCGCCGAGCACGCGCGCAGTGACGTCGATGTCCTCGTCGGCGAGGTCCGGCGCCACCTTCACCAGCATCGGCACGCGCCGGCCGTGGCGCGTCCACAGCCGTTCCTGGGCCTCGCGCAGCAGGCCCAGCAGCTTGCGCAGCTGCTGTTCTTCCTGCAGCTCGCGCAGGCCGGCGGTATTCGGCGAGGAGATGTTGATGGTGACGTAGTCGGCCAGCGGATAGACCTTCTCCAGGCAGTGGAGATAATCCAGCGCCGCCGATTCGTTCGGGGTGTCCTTGTTCTTGCCGATGTTGATGCCGAGCTTGCCGTCGCCCGTGCGTCGCGCCTTCTCGACGTTGCGCACCAGCGCGTCGACGCCGTCGTTGTTGAAGCCGAGGCGATTGATGACGGCGCGGTTTTCCGGCAGCCGGAACATCCGCGGTTTCGGATTGCCCGGCTGCGGTTTCGGCGTGACCGTGCCGACTTCGACGAAGCCGAAGCCGAGCGCGAACAGGGCATCGATGTGCGCGCCATTCTTGTCCAGCCCGGCCGCCAGCCCGACCGGATTCGGGAAGCTCAGGTTCATCGCCTTCACCGGAAACGACGGCGTGCCCCGGGTCAGCAGCGGATTCAGCCCGGTGCGATAGGCGGCTTCCAGCATCGACAATCCGAGCCCGTGGGCGCGTTCGGCATCGATGCGGAACAGGAACGGGCGGGCCAGTCCATACATGCGGGCGCGCGTCTCAGCCGAGCTGGCCGGAGAGGCCCAGCCAGGCGAGCAGGGCGGCGATGCCGCCGAAGAACATCACCGCCAGCAGGATGCCGATCACGGTCACGACGACCGAGCCCCAGCCCAGCACCAGACCGGCGATGGCCAAGCCGTCGCCGTCGACCGTGCCGGCGGAACGGCGGATCTCGCTGCGCGCCATGTGCCCGGTGATGATCGCGCCCAGGCTGCCGATGAACGGCAGCAGGGTCCAACCGAGGATGCCGGCCACCAGACTGATGACGGCGAGGGTGCTGGTCCTGCGGATGTCGTTCATGGCGTCGTCTCCTGCATGCGGTGGGGCGGACTGCGGAAGCCGGACGGATGCGCCCGCCCGGCGTCGTCGATCCGAACATCGATCGGTCGGAAGGTCGGTCGGAACCTCAGAGATCGAACTTGATGCCCTGCGCCAGCGGCAGCGCGTCGGAATAGTTGATCGTGTTGGTCTGCCGGCGCATGTAGGCCCGCCACGCGTCGGAGCCCGATTCGCGGCCACCGCCGGTTTCCTTCTCGCCGCCGAAGGCGCCGCCGATTTCCGCGCCCGAGGTGCCGATGTTGACGTTGGCGATGCCGCAGTCGCTGCCCGCCGCGCCGAGGAAGGCTTCGGCGGTCTTGAGGTTGGTGGTGAAGATCGACGACGACAGGCCCTGCGGCACCGCGTTCTGCATGTCGATGGCTTCATCGATGGTGGCGTACTTCATGACATAGAGGATCGGCGCGAAGGTCTCGTGCTGCACGATCTCGGCGTCGTTGGTCAGGCCGGTGACGATGGCCGGGCGCACGAAGTTGCCGGGGCCGTCGA
>CAMLLG010000075.1 GCA_946480825.1 uncultured Lysobacteraceae bacterium | reverse complement strand
CCGGCGGGGAAATCCGGATCCCCCCTGTTCCGCTCCCCGTCGGGCGTCGGCACCTTGATCAACGGCGCACATCACCTCAGCGGTGCATGGCGCCGTTTTCATGTGCGGCGATCGAAATGCGTCGAACGGTGGTTTCGCGATCTGGCCCGCGGATCGGAACCGACGAGACCGGGCGGACCGGAATCGCAGACAAAAAAAAGGGGCCGAATGTCCCCCGACATTCGGCCCCTGGCTCCCTCAGCGCGCACGTGGCCAGCCCTGTTCCACCCCGGCCAGCGCTTTCGCGCCTGCCGCACTGAGTGCCAATTGGGATAAGCAGGTTGCGTGCCAACTTTGCCGAATGCGCAGATTCCGCCCTATCCGGTGATGCGGCAGTAGACTTTCCATTCCACGTCCGATTCCGCGTTTCGATGCCTGGCGCATCGCCCCCCGACGCATCGACGCCGACGTATCGACCCCAGACCATCGCATGAACGACTTCTACACCTTCGACGTGATCGTGATCGGCGGCGGCCACGCCGGCACCGAGGCCGCGCTCGCCTCCGCGCGCGCCGGCGCACGCACGCTCCTGCTCACGCACAACATCGAGACCGTGGGTGCGATGAGCTGCAACCCGGCGATCGGCGGCATCGGCAAGGGGCATCTGGTGAAGGAGATCGATGCGCTCGGCGGCATCATGGCCCGCGCCGCCGACGCCGCCGGCATCCAGTGGCGTCGTCTGAACGCGTCGAAGGGACCGGCGGTGCGTGCGACGCGCTGCCAGGCCGATCGCTCGCGGTATCGCAGCTTCATCCGCCGCGCGGTGGAAACCGCGCCGAACCTGACCGTATTCCAGTCCGCGGTCGACGATCTCATTCTGGACGGCGACGCGGTCCGCGGCGCCGTCACCAACACCGGCCTGCGCTTCCACGCCCGCGCCGTGGTGCTGACCGCCGGCACCTTCCTCGCCGGCAAGATCCACATCGGCGAGACCCAGTACGCCGCCGGGCGCATGGGCGATCCGCCGGCGGCCACGCTGGCCGCACGTTTGCGCGAGCGCCCGTTCGTCATCGATCGTCTGAAGACCGGCACGCCGCCGCGCATCGATGGCCGCAGCCTCGACTATTCGCGGATGGAAGCGCAGCCCGGCGACGACCCGCGGCCGGTGTTTTCGTTCATGGGCAGCAGCGCCGACCATCCGCCGCAGGTGCCGTGCTGGATCACGCATACCAGCGAACGCACCCACGAGATCATCCGCAACGCGCTGCACCGCTCGCCGCTGTACAGCGGCCAGATCGAAGGCATCGGCCCGCGTTATTGCCCGTCGATCGAGGACAAGGTGGTGCGCTTCGCCGAGAAGGCCAGTCACCAGATCTTCGTCGAGCCCGAAGGCCTGGACGTGTTCGAGATCTATCCGAACGGTATCTCGACCTCGCTGCCGTTCGACGTGCAGCTGGATCTCGTGCGCAGCATCCGCGGTTTCGAGAGCGCGCACATCACCCGTGCCGGTTACGCCATCGAATACGACTTCTTCGATCCGCGCGGTCTGAAGACGTCGCTGGAGACGAAACTGGTCGAAGGCCTGTTCTTCGCCGGCCAGATCAACGGCACCACCGGTTACGAGGAAGCGGCCGCGCAGGGCCTGATCGCCGGCCTCAACGCGGCCCGCCATGTGCGCGGGCTGGGCGCGTGGTCGCCGCGTCGCGACGAGGCCTACATCGGCGTGCTGATCGACGATCTGATCACCCACGGCACCACCGAGCCTTATCGCATGTTCACCAGCCGCGCCGAGTATCGGCTGCAGCTGCGCGAGGACAACGCCGACCTGCGCCTGACCGAGACCGGGCGCCATCTCGGGCTGGTCGACGACGCACGCTGGGAACGCTTCTCGCGCAAGCGCGATGCGGTGGCCGCCGAAACCGCGCGTCTCGGCGCGGTGTGGGCGGCGCCGAACAACGCGCTCGGACGCGAAACGGTGGCGACGCTGGGCATCGAACTCAGCCGCGAGACGCATGCGCTCGACCTGCTGCGTCGGCCGGAGCTCGATTACGCACGACTGATGACCGTGCCGATGCTGGGCCCGGGCGTGGACGACGCCGATGTGGCCGAGCAGGTCGAGATCGAGACGAAATACGCCGGCTATCTCGCCCGCCAGCGCGAGGAGATCGCGCGTCAGCAGCGCCACGAACACACCGCGATCCCGTGCGACTTCGATTACGCCCGGGTGCGCGGGCTGTCGAACGAAGTGGCGCAGAAACTCGCGCGGGTGCGTCCCGAGACCGTGGGCCAGGCGCAGCGCATTCCCGGCATGACCCCGGCCGCGATCTCGCTGCTGTTGGTGCATCTCACCCGTCGCCGCGGCGCGGCGGCCTGAGGCCGACGCGGCTCAACCGAAGAGGCGGTGCAGGGTGCGCTGCATCCAACCGCCGTTCTGGTGATTGCGGCTGAATTGATCGAGGTAGCGCTTCACCTGATCGGAATAGGCCCGGTCGTCGCTGCGAATGTGATTGAACAGCCAGCGCGACAGCATCGAGCGCAGTTCGTCGGCCACGTCCTCGCCGGCATCGAAGCGCAGCTTGTACTCGTTCACGCGTCGCGTGAACATGTCGTGCACGCGTTTGTGCGCGGCGCAGAACTGGTAGCCGGCTTCTTCCATCAATTCTTCTTCGAACGCGAAGTGGGACATCGTGTAATCGACGAGTTCGCCGAGCGCGTCGGCGAGTGCGTCCTGATCGTCGCCGGTCGCGCCGAGCGCGTTGATCAGATCGACGATCCGTTCGTGCTGCCGGTCGATCACGGCGATGCCGGTGTCGAGATCCGTCGTCCAGACGAGTGTTTTCATGAGCGTGTTCTGTGCGTCGTTCGTGGGGGTGGCGTACTGTCCATGTCGCGCTGTCGCAGGGTCTTGAGTTGAGTCAAAAAGCAGGCGATCGATCCGGTTCTGGCGGGCGCGGAGGCGGAAACCGTGAGCGCGTTCGCGCCGGCTCGCGGTCATGGCGGCGAATCCACGCCGTGCGACGGCGGCAAGGCGGCGACGGATGACGTACGCTTGGCCCATGCGCACTCTTCTCCGCCCCGCTCTCTTCTTTCACGCCCTCGTCTTCGCATCGCTCGCCGGCTGCGCCGAAGACGCGCCGCCGCCCAAGCCGCTGGTCGCCGGCGATCTGACGATCGAAACCTGGCCGCTGCCGGCGATGCCCGGTTCGGCGCAGCCGGATCTGGCCGTCGCGCCGGATGGACGGCTGCTGTTGAGCTGGATCAACACCCAGCCCGGGCGCAGGCCGGCCTTCCAGTTCGCCGAGTCCCATGCCGACGGTCGCTGGGCGACCGCACGCACGATCGCGGTCGGCAATTCGATGTTCGTGAACTGGGCCGACACGCCGCACATCGCCGCGACCGCCGATCGCGCCGTGTGGGCGCACTGGCTGCAGAAATCCGCGGATGCGCCCTACGCCTACGACGTGATGCTGGTGCGTTCGCTCGATCACGGCATGAACTGGAGCGCGCCGCGCAAGGTCCACGACGACGCCACCACCACCGAGCACGGCTTCGTCGCGTTCTGGCCGCAGGGCGACGACACGCTGGGCGTGGCCTGGCTGGATGGCCGCAACACCGGTGGCGGCGATCACGACGGTCATGGCGGGGCGCACGACGAAAAGCATGGCGACCCCGCGCATGATGCCGGCCCCACCGGCAATGCGATGACCCTGCGCGCGGCGGTGTTCGATCCCGCGCTGCGTGCGTCGGCGGCCGTCGAAATCGACGCCAGCACCTGCGACTGTTGTCAGACCGATGCCGTCGCGATCGGCGACGGCGCGCTGCTGGTCTACCGCGATCGCAGCGACAAGGAAATCCGCGATATCTACGCCACCCGCTTCGACGGCGAAGTCTGGTCGAAGCCCGCGCGCGTGCATGCCGACGATTGGACGATGCCCGCCTGTCCGGTCAATGGCCCGTCGGTGGCGGCGCACGGCGATGCTGCGGTGGTGGCCTGGTACACCGCGCCGGGCGGTACGCCGACGGTGAAACTGGCGCGTTCCACGGACAGCGGCGCGAGCTTCGGCAAGCCGCTGACGGTGGACAGCGGCGTCGCGGTGCAGGGTCGGGTCGCGGTCGCCAGCGATGCGCGGCAGGTGTGGCTGCTGTGGCTGCGCGAAGAGGCCGGGAAGCAATCGCTGTGGCTCGCGCGTTATTCGCCCGATCTCGAGACCGAACTGCAGCGCACCCGGCTCGCGGACGTGCAGGGTATCGGCCGCGGCACCGGATTCCCGCGACTCGCGCTGCGCGGCGATGCCGCGCACGTGGTCTGGACCGATGTCGTCGACGGCCAGCCGCAGCTGCGCGGCGTGCGGCTGACGTCGGCGCAATGATGCCGGCCGCGGCGGCCCTCAGGCCGCCGCTTCGCAGGCTTCGGCGGCGGCCAGATCGCGCTGGTAGAGATCGCGTTGCGCCATCGCCTTGTGGATCTCGGCGCGGTTGAGGTAGTGGCTCGCCTCGCCGCTGTCGATGCCGACGACATGATCCATGTCCGCCAGCGCCAGCTCGAAACGGTTCGCATTGAAATGCAGCACCGCGCGATTCACGCGCGCGGTGATCGCATCGGGAGAAAGCGCGATCGCCGCGTCGTAATCGGCGAGGGTTTCCGCGATGCGGTCCAGCGACTCGAACAGTTCCGCGCGCAGGATGTACAGCTCGGGCTGTTCCGGGTTCAGCGCAAGACTGCGGGCGAAGCATTCCAGCGATTCCTCGATCCTGCCGGTGCTCATCCTGCAGACGCCCTTGTTGAAATACACCTCCGGATAGGGCGGACTGTATTCGATCGCGCGGTCGTACATCGCCTCCGCCTCCTCGAATCGACCGGAGCGCTGCAGGATGTTGCCGACTTCGTTGTAATACTCGGAATAATGCGGATCCATCTGCATCGCTTTCCTGTAGTACGTCACCGCCTCTTCGTCCTGTCCCAGCATGGAGTAGACCTGAGCGATGTTGTACTGCAGTACCGATCGATGGAGCTGGTGCTTCTCTTCACCCAGCGCATCGGTCAGCAGCGCATAACCGTCGCGGCACAGCGCCATTGCTTCCGCGTGCCGACCCTGGCGCACGCGCAGGAACGCCAGGCCGTTGCCGATGAAAACGCGCAGGAAGACGTAATCGGCCGGATCGGCTTCGTCGCGGGCGGACTCGATCGTATCGATCGCCATGACGATGTGCCGCTCGGCCGCTGCGATATCCGGCGTTTTGAGGTAGCGCAGATGGATCATCGACAGCAGGTAATGCATCTTCGCGCGATATTCGTTCAACGTGATGAATGGATCGGCGCGCTCGAACAGCATCTTCAGCGCATCCTCCTCGCGTCCCGTCGTCACCAGGCCGGTGAAC
Source organism: uncultured Lysobacteraceae bacterium (assembly GCA_946480825.1). Next base: position 12,388 of record CAMLLG010000075.1, on the reverse strand, counting down.
AGATTGCCCAGATAGTTCCAGCGTTTGATCTGATCGTCGCCGACGATCTCATCCAGGCGACGCAGCACGGTATCGGCGAAGCTCGCCGCTTCGTGGTAATAACCGTAGTGATTGCTGATGCACAGCGCGCGTATCGCGACATCGGCGCAGCGGACCTCATCGCCGAGTTTCCGGTAGTGCCTCAGCAGCGCGGGGTAATGGCGCTCCCAGTCGTTGATGTCGTTGGCGCCCAGTCCGTATTCGATCTGCGCCAGCGCTTCAGCGGTCAGATCGGGTGCCTGCGCGACCGGGTCGCCCAAGGCGTCGGCGGCGAACCCGATCTCGGCCATTCGCGTTCGCGGCGCACGGCGGCCGAGCGCTTCATCGTCCAACGCGCTGTCGACGAGAATGGTGAAACCTTCGGTACCGGCGCCCCGACGGGCCAACTCGGCGAAATAGCGCGTAGACAGGTGCTGGGCATGATCGAAACGGTCGACCGCGATGACCCAGTGCTCGCCGGGCCCGGCCCGCCGTTTCCATGCGAGCGTGAATTCGACGAGGCCGTTGACCAGGCGATACGCGCGATCCAGGGGAAAGTTGCGGGTACGTTCGGAGTCGACCGTGGAATCCGTGAGCGTCGCGTATTTCAGCGAAAGCGCGCGGCGATGTTCGGGCAATGCGCGATTCAGTTCGTAATTGTGCCGCTCGATCGTATCCTCCAGATGCCGGTCGCGCGCGTCGAGATAAGCCTGCTCCACGATCGGCTCGACGCCGCTCCAGGCGCCCGCGCGGCCGAAATCCGCGTCCACGCGGATGACCCTGTGCGGTGCGGTGTCCGGTGGGATATGCGGGACGGCCGCCGAGGGGCCTCCGTAGACGAGTGCCCGCAATCGGGGGGATCCGGAAGAACCGGTCGCGGAAACGGCAGACGATGGAGACATGGCATGTCCTTTGCGCTGATACGGATCAGAATGGGGTGCGTCACCGCGGATTTCTGGATTGCCTGATCCACACGTAGATGCCGAACAGCAGAAAACCCGTGCAGAGCGTCGCGAACGCGGCGAGATCGTAGACTGTCGATGCGGGGATGTAGGGGCTGCGGTAAGCGTCGTAGGCGCGCTCGAAGTAGCGATACAGGGTCGGCGCGACAATGAACAGCAGGAACCAGACCGCAGCGATGCGACCGACGATCCACACCACGAAGAACGCGCGCGCGATGCCGCGATGATTCGGCGTGTAATCTTCGGAACGCGCGCCGAAGCGGCCGCGGGTCGCCGTATACACCTGGTTGCTCAGGAAGCTGCGCGCTTTGTCGTCGAGATTCGTGAAACCGTAAAAATTGCAGACCAGATAGTAGACGTCGGTGCGCAGGAAAATATTGAACTGCCAGATCATCGTGATCGTGATCTGCAGCGCCCAAGCCTGCAGCAGCTGAATCGCGAAGCGATCGTAGGCGTTCGCCATCACCCATTTCAATATCAGCGTGATCACGGCGATGTTGAAGATGTCGATCATCATGCCGGCCGCCATCGGCAGGTAGCGTTTCTCGCGAGGCAGCGACAGCAGTCCGGTCATGTCCGCTTCCGCGACGATCTGCCACAGGCGGTTGCCGAAGCCGAGCTTCGAGTCGATGCCCTGCCGTGCCGCGGCGAGCATGTGCGCGAGTTCGTGCAGAGATACGCTGAATGCGTACAGCATGACCAGCAGCAGCAGAGTGAGGGTCAGATTGCTGGACAGGTAGAACGCCTGCGGATTGAGCAGAAGATCCGAATCCAGCGCCGCCGAATAGGCGGCGTAGCCGACCACGCCAAGGTAGATCGCCAGCATCGGCAGCGAAAATACGGCGCGGGCGAAGCCCTGATTGGCCTTGAAGACGAGTCTGCGTTCGCCCCGTTCGACGTTCGAGACGGCCTGCTCGAACTTGTGTTTGTCGGCGGGCGGATAGATGAAGCCGATTTCGATCAGGGTGCAGATGAAATCGTCGACATTGATCGGATCCTGCGCGCTTTCGGCGAGAGCCGACTTCACCGCCGCCACCGTCTTTCCCTGCTGCAGCATGCGCAGGATTTCGACGCCGGTTTCCGGGAAACTGTAGAACTCGTCGAGCTCGGCGTTGCCGACATAATAATTTTCGCTTTCCTTCTGTATGGAAAGCGGGATGACATAGAACGACCTCTGATCCTGCGGCTGGTCCTGGGCCGGTGGATTCCGGCCGAGGTCGTACTGGACGAGCGTGTCGCCGACGGACATTCGAAACTCCCTGTGCCTTGACGGGCCGAATCCGCGCGCCGGGCGCGAAAATCGTCTAAACGGGCCGACACGCAAGCGTGCCGGCCCGCCCTCCACGATCAGGACGAGCGCGTGCCGATGCTGTGCGGCCTGCGCGCATCCTGCGCCGTGGTATCCGTGCGATCAGAGCGAGATGTCGCGGAACCAGCATTCCGGCAGCCACGGGAAGCATACGCAGATCGGATACAGCGCGACGGCGGTGGTCTTCAACTTCTGTACTTTCACGACCGAAATTTTCTTCATGGAAATTTCTCCTTGTGTGTCGATTGAAGTGCGTTGATCGAACGGCACTCTTGCGCATCCTGATGCGCCAGACGGCATCGGCGCCGGCTCGCGGCGGAAGAATCGTGTCGGAAAGAAAGCCGAGAAGTCCTTGGCGGATGTCAGCGTCAATCCATGACGGTCCATGCTTCGAGCGATACGACTATTAGCACAGTCTTCGATGCGGGCGCAAATGGCGGGCGGCTGTTGCGGCGCAGCATGGAATTCACGCCCGACGGACGGTCAGCCGCGATGCTCCAGCGCCAGATAGTCCGCGCTCTGCATTTCGATCAGCCGCGATGCCGTGCGTTCGAACGCGGCGGTCAGGCGCTCGCCGCGATACAGCGCGTGCGGCGCGGCATCCGCGCTGCAGACCAGATTCACGCGGCGGTCGTACAGCTCGTCGATCAGGGTGACGAAGCGACGTGCGGCGTCGTCGCGCTGCGCATCGAACGCCGGAATGCCGCCGAGCAGCACGGTGTGGAATTCGGTGGCGATCTCGATGTAGTCGGCGCTGCCGCGCGGGCCTTCGCACAGTTCGGCGAAATCGAACCACGCCATGCCCTTGGTGCGCGCGCGCACCGCGATGCGGCGCCCATCGATGTCGATGCCGGCATCGCGGTGGCCGTCGTCGCCGCGCAGTTCGCGCCAGCGCGATTCCAGCCACGCATCGCTGTCGGCGTCGAGCGGCGCGCGGTACACCGGCGAGCGGGTCAGCGCGCGCAGGCGGTAGTCGTTCGGCGAGTCGAGGTGGATCACGTTGCAGTGACGTTCGATCAGCGCGATCGCCGGGAGGAAGCGCGCGCGCTGCAGACCGTCCTTGTACAGTTCGGACGGCGCCGCGTTCGAGCTGGTGACGAGGATCGTGCCTTCCTCGAACAACCGTTCCAGCAGTCGCCCCAGCAGCATCGCGTCGCCGATATCGCTGACGAAGAATTCGTCGAGTACCAGCACCCGCAGCGAAGCGCGCCATTCGCGCGCGATCGCGGCCATCGGATCGCGTTCGCCCGCATGCGCGCGCAGACGTTCGTGCACTTCGCGCATGAAGCGGTGGAAGTGCGTCCGCCGTTTCTCGCGGATCGGCAGTCCGGCATGGAACAGATCGATCAGGAAGGTCTTGCCGCGGCCGACGCCGCCCCACAGATACAGACCGTTTGGCGAGGACGCGACCGGTTTGCCGAACAGCGTATCGAGCAATCGCTTGCGCGGCGGTGCGGCCGACAGCGCCGCGTGCAGACGATCGAGTTCGCGCAGTGCGGCGTGTTGTGCGGGGTCGTCGTTCCAGTCGCCGCGGGCCACGCCTTCGGCGTAGCGCACGGACGGTGCCGCTGCGGGTTCGCTCATGATGCGGACGCGGGCTCCGACGTCGGCGGCGCCGGCAGGTGGCGCTGCACGCCGTGCTTGATCGCGCCGCGCAGGTCCATGAGCTTGCGATGGAAGAAATGACTGGTCTCGGGCATGCGCACGACCTCGGCATCGGCGCCGATGCGCTGCAGCCAGTCGTAGACCGCCTGCGGATCGACGATCTCGTCTTCCTCGCCCTGGATCACCAGCCACGGCATCGTCGGTGTGGCGATCCGTTCGAACGCCCAGCGCCCGGCGGGCGGCGCGATCGACACCAGCATCGCGGGTCGCAGTTCCATCGCGCCGCGCAGACTGACGTAGGCGCCGAAGCTGAAGCCGCCGAGCCACAGCGCATGCGCCGGCCGCGTCGCGCGGACCCAGGCGACCACCGTGCGCAGATCGTCGAGTTCGCCTTCGCCGTGATCGAACGCGCCTTCGGACTGGCCCACCCCGCGGAAATTGAAGCGGACGGTGGTCGCGCCCAGTTCGCGCAGGCTGCGCGCGGCCATCGTCACCACCTTGTTGTGCATGCTGCCGCCTTCGGTCGACAGCGGGTGGCACAGCACTGCCACCACGGGCGTCGCGGCGACCTCGGCTTCGGGCGGATCCACCGCGACTTCGAGCGCGCCCGCCGGCCCCGGCAGGGTCAGCGTGGTCGCGGCGTCGGGGAAGACAGGCAGGGTCATGTCGGGATGATAGCCGCCGGCGCGCTCAGGGCCGACGCAGGCGCAGGCCGACCACCAGCGGATCGTGGTCCGAGCTGCGCCACGGCCCGCGATCGCCGGGGCGGGTCTGATAGCCCCGGCTGTCGGGTTCGTCGGCGTTGCTGTGCCATTCCGCGGCACCCGCCAGCCGCGCGGCCAGGCCCGGGCTGAGCAGGGCGTGGTCGAGGCGCCCGGTCTGGGCGTCGTAGACGTAGCTGTAGGGCGCCTCGCCGCGAACGCCTTCGAACGCGTCGCGCCAGCCGGCTGCGACCAGGGTGCGAATCGGATCTTCCATCGTGTACGCGTTCAGATCGCCGACGATCATAGTCAGATCGCTGCCTGAGCGTGTCGGATCGGTACGCAGCCAGGCATCGAGCCGGCGCGCGGATTCGGTGCGGGTGGGGTTCCAGCAGCTCTGGCCGTCCTTCTGGTCGGCCTCGGCACCGGTCGCGCCGCCGCAGCCCTTCGACTTGAAGTGGTTGGCGACGATCGTGAACACGGGGCCCGCGCCGGCCCGGAAGCTCTGCGCCAGCGGCGGGCGGCTGCGGCTGCCGAACAGGTCGTCGGTCAGGGCGGCCGAGCCGCCCACGGGCTCCGCCCTGGAAGCGCGATAGATCAGGCCGACCCGGATCTGATCGCCGCCTGCGGGCGCGTCGCTGGCGATGAACCGCCAGTCGCCGTCGCCGGCCCGGTTCAGGGCGTCGACCAGCTGCGCGATCGAGGATTCAGGGCCGAAGCCGTCGTTTTCCAGTTCCATTAGCGCGGCGATGTCGGGGTCGAGACCGCGGATGGTGGCGACCAGTCGGCCGAGCTGGGCGTCGAGTTCGGCCGGATCGCGCGCGCCCCGCGGGGTCGGGAAGCCGCCGCCGCGACCGTCGCCGTTGAAGAAATTCTCCAGATTGAAGCTGGCGATGCGCACGTCGCCGCCGACCTTCGGCGGTTTCGGCGCCCGCGCGGGCCGGAACTTCGGCATCGTGGTCGGCATCAACAGGTAGCCGCCGCCGCGCTGGTCGACCACGCCTTCCAGCCGCGTCACCCGGCTGCCGCTGCGCAGGTCGGCGTTGTTCGGCAGGAACCACACCGTTTCCGGACGATCGGCCGTGCTGCCGTCGTCCACGCGCAGAGTGCGCCGGGCATTGTCGGCCGCCATCGCCCGCGCGGCGTCGCCCGGCGCCACCGCATCGCTGGGCGTGCGCAGGCGTTCGCCGAAGTTGACCAGCAGTTCGCCGTCTCTTTCCAGACGATGGGTGCCGGCGACGGTCAGCGGCGCGGCGATCCGCACACGCATGCCTTCGTAGCGTTCCCAGTCGGCGGGCGGTGCCGTGATCCGTATCGCCCGCGGCATGTCGATGCGGGCTTCCAGTGGGCTGATCGACACCGATCGCAGCGCGGTCAGCGTGCCGCGGCCGGCATCGCGTTCGACCACGGTGCCACGAACCGACAGCGATTCACTCACCGAGACCGTCGGCCCCGACGCACCATCGGCTTCGATGAAGAGGGCGTCAGAGGTGGCGGCATCGCCATCGCCCCGATCCTGCAGGAACCAGCCGCGGCGGCCGCCATCGACGGCCGCGGTGACGATGCCCTGCACCGTCACCGTTTCGCCGACCCGTGGGCTGCGCTCGCCCGAACCCTGCACATCGCCGATGCGCAGCGTCTCCTGCGCGGTGACGGCGGCGGCCCAGCCCAGGCACAGCAGCGGCAACAGTCGGAACAGGGCGGGTCGGTGCATGAAGGACTCCTGTGGCGCGAAACGGACAACGCCGCCCGGAGGCGGCGTTGCGGATGGCGTGCGGCGATCGATGCGGCGACGATCAGACCTGTTCGAACATCAGACCTGGTCGAGCATCCAGTCGACCGCGGCCTTGACCTGATCGTCGGTGAGGGCCGGATTGCCGCCCTTCGCGGGCATCACGCCGGCGCTGCCGGTGAAGCCTTCGATCGCATGCTTGTACAGCGTGTCCTTGCCCTGGCCGGCGCGTGCGCCCATGCCTGCGGCGTCCAGCTTCGGCGCGCCACCGGCGCCCGAGGTGTGGCAGCCCGCGCACAGGTTGCCGTAGATGACCGAGCCGTCCATCGTGCCGCCGTAGGCGACCTGGGATGCGGCCGCGGCCTTGGCGGCTTCGTCCGCGGCGGCCTTGGCGGCCTCGCCGCTGGCGCCGGCGTAGACCTGACCGGTCGGAGCGATGCGGGCTTCGGTGCGTTTCACCTCGACCGGATTCGCCTGCGGCGGCAGTTCGTGGTGGAGGTAGGCCGCGAACAGGATCAGGCCCAGGGTCAACGCCACGAGGAAGGCGATGACCATCGAAAAGCGCTTCAGAAAGTCCAGATCGTAATTGCGCACGAACTCACCCGGAAAACAGATCATGATGGCGGGGCGGCCGGCGACGGCCGCACAATCCGGGCAGTATAAGGGCTGTGGCGGTCCGGATTCGAGCCCGGCCACCCGAAGCCCGCCGACGGCCTTCCCGTGGCCCGTGGCACCGCCCTTGCCGGGAAGCGCGTTGGACCGAAGTCGGATTCGGCTTCGCGCCGGCCCGTGGCACACTAGCGGGCAATGAGCGATTCCTCCGTCCTCGATCTGATCCAGCTGCGCCGGGGCTGCACCTACTGCTCCGTCCGCCAGCTCTGCCTGCCCGGCGGCATCGGCGCGGAAGAGCTGCAGCGGCTCGACCAGATCGTCCAGCGTCGTCGGCCCGTGGCCCGCGGCGAACGCCTGTTCCGTCTTGGCGATCCGCTGGCCGCGGTCTTCATCGCCCGCGATGGCGCGTTCAAGTCGGTCAGCATCAGCGAGGACGGCGAAGAACAGGTGCTCGGCTTCCACCTGCCGGGCGAGCTCATCGGCCTCGATGCGCTCGGCAGCGGCCATCATCGTTGCGAAGGCGTTGCGCTGACCGCCGCCACCGTCTGCGAAGTGCCCTACGACCTTCTGTCCGAGATCGCCGGGCAGGTACCCAGCCTGCAGCAGCAGTTGTTCCGTGTGATCGGCCAGAGCGTCGATCGCGACCAGGACCATCTCGGCATCCTCGTCCGCCGCCAGGCGAACGAGCGCATCGCGCTGTTTCTGCACAGTCTCGGCGAGCGTTATCGCAACGTCGGCCAGCCCGATCGTCTGTTCCAGTTGCCGATGAGTCGCGAGGACATCGCGCGCTTTCTCGGCCTCGCCCTGGAAACCGTCAGCCGCGGCTTCACCCGCCTGCAGGACGACGGCGTGATCGCGGTGACCGGCCGTCGCGTCGAGATCCTCAACGTCGCCGAACTGTTGCGCCTCGCCCACGGCGCGGAATCGTCCGGCGACGGCAAGCAGCGCCGCGCCTGACCACGTCCGACGTCGCTCAGTTCGCGGGATCCGCGTCCCGCACCCGTTCCCAGTCCAATCCGAACCGTGCCAGATATTTGCGCAGCCGATCGGCATCGTTGGTGCTGGTGCGACGCGCGCGCGAGGCCGCGAACAGCGTGCGCCCCGCCTCCGACAGCGATTTCGCGCGTGCGCAGACGCGCACGACATCCTCCAGCTGCACCCGGTCGAAACGGTCGAGCGATGCCGCTTCGTCGCCGAGCAGTGCGTCGAGCGACGATCCGGCGCCGTGCGTGCGCCACAGCGCGCGCAGCCGCGCGATTTCTTCGTCCACCAACGCCACCTGGATGCGCCCGGCGTCGGCCAGCGTCGCCATCCGCATCACCGAGGCGCCGAGATCGCGGAAATTCCCGGTCCAGCGCGCGTCGGCGCCGGTGGCGAACCGCAGATAGCGCGTGCGCGCTTCGCGGTTGAAGGCGACGCGCTGGCGCTGCTCGCGCGACCAGCGCTCGAGTTCGAAGTCGAGGTTGGGCTCGATGTCCTCGGGACGCTCGGCCAGGCCGGGCAGGCGATAGGTCCACAGATTCAGTCGCGCCAGCAGATCGTCGCGGAACCGGCCGCGCGCCACCGCCTCCTGCAGGTCGCGATTGGTGCCGGCGATCAGCTGGAAATCGCTCTCCACGTCGCGGTCGCCACCGACCGGCGGAAAGCGCTTCTCTTCCAGCGCGCGCAGCAGCAGCGCCTGTTCGTCCAGGCCCAGTTCGCCGATCTCGTCGAGAAACAGCAGTCCCTGATGCGCGGAGCGCAGCAGTCCCGCGCGATCGCTGCCGGCGCCGGTGTAGGCGCCTTTCACATGGCCGAAGAGCGCGCTCATTGCACCGTCGCCGCGCAGCGTGGCGCAGTTCACTTCGACGAACCGCCCGGGCAATTGGTGTTTGAGTTTCTTGAGTTCGAACACGCGCTTCGCCAACTGGCTCTTGCCGGCGCCGGTGGGGCCCATCAGCAGCATCGGTGCCTTCGATCGCGTCGCCACGGTTTCGATCTGCTCGATCATCCGGTTGAACGCGGCGTTGCGGGTGGCGATGCCGCTCTTCAACAGGTCGCGATCTTCCAGCCGCTGCTGCGCGAAGCGCTGGGCGATGCGGTCGTAGCGCGAGAGGTCCAGATCGATGATCGCGAAGCTGCCCGGATCGGCGCCGCCCTGTTTGCGCGGCGGCGAGGTCTGCAGCAGGCGGCCCGGGAAGTGCCGGCTTTCCGCCAGCAGGAACCAGCAGATCTGCGCGACGTGGGTGCCGGTGGTGATGTGGATGTAATAGTCCTCGTCCTCCGGCCGGAAGTCGTAACTGCGCAGAAAATCGTGCAGCGTCGCGTACACGCCTTCGAAATCCCACGGATCGGCCAGGAAGGTGTCGTGCCGGCGCACCGCGGTGTCCGGCGAGATCTGCGCGAAGTCCTCATGCACGACCTGGGCGAGCTTGCCGTAGCGGCGCTCGTCCACCAGCAGCTCCAGCCGATCGACGAGGAAGTCCTCGTGCTGGCCGAGCGAGATCGTGGGTCGCCATTTTTCCCATCGCCCGGGCCCGCCGCCGGCATCCAGCTGGGTGCCGAGCATGCCGAAGATGACCTGACGTCTGCGCATGATCGTATCCGATAAGAAACGATCTGATCATATACGAAATCATCAATTCCGGATCTGGGTGCGACCCGGAAATTTCGAACAAAACCATTGAAAAACAATTGCTTGAAAGAATCAGCATGAAGTTGGCACGCCGATTGCAATGCAGGGCGAAAACCAGCACGGGCATTCCCGACAGGACGACATCATGGCCAACACCTCGCTCTTCGCATCCTTCCGCGGTCGCCGCCTGCCGGCTGCGACCGCCCGCAACGAGGCCGGCGGTCTGGCCTATGCCCGCAGCCCGCGCGGCGCGCTGGCGCTGTATGCGGCGACCGGATGCCTCAACAGCACCTTCTACGCGAGCGATGCCGAGCAGTTGGACCGGGTGCTGGCGCTCTGCGCCGAGGTCGAGCCGCGCTTCGTCGCGCAGACCGCGATCTACGCCCGCCGCGTCGGCGCGATGAAGGACATGCCGGCGCTGTTGCTGGCCAGCCTGTCGGTCCGCGATCGCGACCTGTTCGCCGCCGCGTTCCCGCAGGTCGTGGACAACGGCCGCGTGTTGCGCAACGTCGTGCAGATCCTGCGCAGTGGTCGCGTCGGCCGGAAGTCGTTGGGGTCGCTGCCGAAGCGTCTGGTCCGCGCGTGGCTGGATCGCGCGTCCGAGAAGCAGCTGTTGAGCGCCGCGATCGGCAATGCGCCGTCGCTGGCCGACGTGATCCGGATGGTGCACCCGAAGCCGGCCGATGCCGGGCGCGAAGCGCTGTACGCCTGGATCCTCGGCAAGCCGCACGACCCGGCGCAGTTGCCGGACATCGTGCGTGCCTACGAGGCGTTCAAGCGCGATCCGGCCAACGCCGAGCTGCCCGATCTGCCGTTCCAGTACTTCACCTCGCTGCCGCTGAGCCGCGCGCAGTGGGCCACGCTGGCCCGTCGCGCGTCGTGGCAGAGCCTGCGCCAGAACCTCAACACCTTCGCCCGCAACGGCGTGTTCGAGGACAAGGCGGCGCTCTACGAGGTGGTGGCGAAGTTGACCGATGCCGATGCGATCCGCCGCGCCCGCGTGTTCCCGTATCAGCTGTTGACCGCGTATCAGGCCACCGAAGGTCTGCCGCGCGAGATCGGCGAGGCGCTGCAGGACGCGATGGAAATCGCGACCCGCAACGTGCCGTCGCTGCAGGGCGACGTGGTGGTCGCGGTGGACGTGTCGGGATCGATGGCCTCGCCGGTCACCGGTTTCCGCAAGGGCGCGACCACGAAGACCCGCTGCGTGGACGTGGCGGCGCTGGTCGCGGCCTGCATGCAGCGCAACAGCCCGCTGGCCCGGGTGATGCCGTTCGACACCGCCGTGCGCGACGTACGTCTGAACCCGCGCGACAGCGTGATGACCCAGGCGCGGCAGTTGGCGCAGCTGTGCGGTGGCGGCACCAACGTCAGCGCGCCGCTGGCGCAGTTGAACCGGGAAAAAGCGAAGGTCGATCTGCTGGTGCTGGTGTCCGACAACGAAAGCTGGCACGACACTCGCGGCGAAGGCGCGACCGAAACCATGCGCCAGTGGACGCAGCTCAAGACGCGCTGTCCGCAGGCGAAGCTGGTGTGCATCGACCTGCAGCCGTACGCCAGCAGCCAGACGGTGGAGCGCGAGGACGTGATCCACGTCGGCGGTTTCAGCGACGCGGTGTTCGACCTGCTCGCGAATGTCGCGGCGGAAGGCGCCGGTGCGCAGCGCTGGGTCGACAAGATCACCGGCATCGACGTGTGAGGTTCAATGCCCGGCCGGCAATGGGGCCGGCCGGGCCGGGGGAGATCGTTTTTTTGGCGGTTGCGAATGCCTGTCGGACTACATCAGACACGTCCGGCGAATTCTCGTCGCAGCCACTCATCGTTTCATCGCTGTCGATGATCGCGAATGCTTTGGGAACTACAGCCTTTCACGCTCCAGGTCGCGGGTTCGAGTCCCGCCCGTCGCGAGACGGTAGCTCAGTCGGTAGAGCGGGACGTTCCCTCAATTCTCGTCGCGGTCATCGGCGGTTTTTCCGTCCGTGCTTCATTGTCCTCAGCCGCGGACGCGGCCTCATTGTCGTCGCGGGGCAAGTTTCTGCCTGGGTCGGTTCGAGTCCCGCCCGTCGCGAGACGGTAGCTCAGTCGGTAGAGCGGGACGTTCCCTCAATTCTCGTCGCGGTCGTCGGCAGTCCATTTCAAAAAATCTTCATCATGCAATGCAACGGGAGCAGTCACATGTCCGAAGTCTGGGCGATCATCGTCGGTGGATTCCTGCTGCTGATCGTGTATGCCATCGTCTCTTCGAATAGGAACGAGAAACGGCTTCGCGAAGCGCGCGAGAAAATGCTTCCCCACATCGAGGAAGCGATCGTGCCGGATCGCAGGCACCATTTGTTCCTGTCCGACGGGCGCAGGTTCATGGACGTCCGGATCCTGGGCGCCACCGATCCGAAGTTGGCGCCGTCGCCACTCGGAGACTGGGGGTCGATGCTCGTGATCCTGCTGGATTCCGGGAAGAAGGCGTTCATCCGCCCATCCTCGGTGCGCTGCATCGAGGAAGCCTGAAATTTTCATCTTCGTCGGCCGCGAATGCCGATGGAACTACATGACTTCCGTGGTCGCGGGTTCGAATCCCGCCCGCCGCAGGGCGGTAGCTCAGCCCGGTAGAGCTCGGAGAAACGTTCCATCACTTTCGTCGCGGCCGGCGATCTTTTCACACATGCGAGAATGTGACATGACCACATACCACTACGATGTCATCCAGGACGCCGGCGCCGCGCCGATCAAGCTGTGGACCCGCGGGGTCCCGCTGGAAGACGAAGCGCGCAAGCAACTTCAGAACATCGCGAAGCTGCCCTTCATCCATCGCTGGATCGCGGTGATGCCCGACGTGCA
>CAMLLG010000074.1 GCA_946480825.1 uncultured Lysobacteraceae bacterium | reverse complement strand
CCGCCGGCAGCGGGCCTTCGTCGAATTCGGTCAGCGCCATCACGTCCTCGGCGCGGGCGCCGATCAGCAGGCGGTCGATGCCGGCCCAGATCGTCGCGCCGTAGCACTGGCAGCAGGGCTGCGACGACGTGGCGAGCACGATCGGTCCGGTCGGCGCATCGTCGGCGTCGCGATTCAGCCGCGCGCGCTGGGTGCGCTGCTGGGCGAGCATGTAGGCCATCATCTCGGCGTGCGCGACCGAGCAGCTGTGCGGCAGCACGCGGTTGACGCCGACCGCGACGATGCGATCGTCGGGGCCGAACACCGCGGCGCCGAACGGGCCGCCGCTGGCGTGTTCGACGTTGCGCCGCGAGAGATCGATCGCCAGCGCGACCTTGTCGGCATCGGTCGGCCAGGCGCGCGCGGTGTCGACGGCGTCGTGAACCCAGGCGGGCAGGGTGAGGTGCACCTGTGCGTAGAGCATCGTGGTCTCTGTCTCCGTCTTGTGTCCGACTCAGCCGCCCGCGGCCCAGGTGTCGCGCAGGGTCACGCTGCGGTTGAACACGGGCGCGTCGGCGCGGTGGTCGAAGCGGTCGGCCACGAAATAGCCGGTGCGCTCGAACTGGAAGCTCTGCTCGGGCGCGGCGGTGGCGGCGGCGGGTTCGACGTAGCCGCGCACGCTGCGGCGCGAGTCGGGGTTGAGATAGTCGCGATAGGTCTTGCCGTCGTCGTCGGTATCCGGATCGGGGACGGTGAACAGACGGTCGTACAGCCGCACTTCCGCCGGCACCGCGTGGGCGGCGCTCACCCAGTGGATCGTGCCCTTGATCTTGCGGTCCGCGCCGGGCATGCCGGGACGCGATTCGGGATCGAGCGTGCCGCGCAGTTCGACGATCTCACCCGCCTCGTTCTTCACCACTTCGTCGCAGCGCACGATGCCGGCGCCGCGCAGGCGCACTTCGCCGCCGGGAACCAGGCGCTTCCAGCCCTTCGGCGGAACCTCGGCGAAATCCTCGCGATCGATCCACAGTTCGCGCGAGAACGGCACGGTGCGGGTGCCGAAGGATTCGTCCTTCGGGTGATTGGAGAACGTCAGCGCTTCTTCGTGGCCGTCGGGCAGATTGGTCAGCACGAACTTCAGCGGGTCCAGCACCGCCATGCGTCGCGGCGCGCGCGTGTCGAGATCCTCGCGCAGCGTGTTTTCCAGCACCGAGAAATCGATCAGCGAGTTCTGCTTCGACAGACCGAGGCGCGAAACGAACAGCTTCAGCGCGTCCGGCGTGTAGCCGCGGCGGCGGATGCCCTGCAGCGTCGGCATGCGCGGGTCGCCCCAACCGTCGACCAGGCCTTCGTCGACCAGCGTCATCAGCTTGCGCTTGCTCATCACCGTGTAGTTGATGTTGAGGCGCGAGAATTCGATCTGGCGCGGCTTGCTGGCCTCGAAGGGCAGGCCCTTCGCGGTGAGCGGCGCGAGCAGCGCGGGATCGTTGGCCGGATCGACCTTGTCCACGCACCAGTCGTACAGCGGGCGATGGTCTTCGAATTCCAGGGTGCACAGCGAATGGGTGATGCCTTCGATCGCGTCGCTGAGCGAATGCGCGTAGTCGTACATCGGATAGATCGGCCAGTCGTTGCCGGTGTTCTGGTGTTCGACGTGCTTGATCCGGTACAGCGCGGGGTCGCGCAGATTGATGTTGCCGCTGGCCATGTCGATCTTCGCGCGCAGGGTGCGCGCGCCGTCCGGGAATTCGCCCGCGCGCATGCGCCGGAACAGGTCGAGATTCTCCTCGACGCCGCGGTCGCGGAACGGCGAGGGACGGCCCGGTTCGATCAGATTGCCGCGATAGGCCCGCACCTCGTCGGCGCTCAGATCGCAGACGAAGGCGTCGCCCTGCCGGATGAGTTTTTCGGCGGCGCGATAGAACACTTCGAAATAATCGGAAGCGTGACGCAGTTCCGCCCATGCGTAACCGAGCCAGCGTACATCGTCCTGGATCGCGCGGACGTACTCCGGATCCTCCTTCGCGGGATTCGTGTCGTCCAGGCGCAGATTGCAGCGGCCGCCGAATTCCTCGGCGATGCCGAAGTCGGTCCAGATCGCGCGGGTGTGCCCGATGTGCAGGTAACCGTTGGGTTCCGGCGGAAAGCGGGTACGGATGGCGGCATGCCTGCCGCTGGCGAGGTCCTCGCGGACGATCTGGCGTATGAAGTCCTGGCGACGCTCGGCGACGGCGTCGGCGGGGAGGTTGTCCGTGGAAGAGTCCGGGGTCATCGGCGATGGCGACTGCGAAAACGACCAGTTTAGGGCCTGCGCACGGCTTTGGGATGCGGGCGTGGCCGGCCGGTGAGGATCGGGCCGGGGGCGCCCGTGCCGGAACCCCGGGCCGGATGGTAGTGTTGCGGTCGCAATGGGGGCGTCCACCGGGGAGAACCCGGGCGCATGCAGACATGATGGATCACTCACCAAAGGGGCGGGCGATGGGCGATCTCGCCGATCCACCCGGACATCGTCGACCGGCGCGGGGTCGCTTCGACCGCGCCGCGACCGGGCGCCGGGCGGCCGCCGCATTCAGGGTCAGGGAGATCCGGGTATTCGCGACTTCCGATTGATCATGGCGCTTCCCGATTGGGACTTTCCGCAGCAGTGGTTCCGCGCCATCGGCATGGCGCTGGTGCTGCTGTTGGGTCTGTACGCCCTGACGCCCGGTCGCGCCGAAGTCGATCAGGTGGGCCAGCGGCCGCTGCAACTGCGGTTGACGCCGCTGCCGGATGCCGAAGGGCGACTTCCCGCGCTGAGCCTCGACGGTCAATCGCTGCGGTTGGGCGTGATCGAAGGCACACGCCATGCGCGCGCGGAACTGCGTTTCGTGCTGCCGCCGCGTTCCAGCGAATCGCCGCAGTGGGTGGTCTGGATTCCGCGCGTGCCGGTGGAGTCCGTGCATCTGCGGGTCGAGAACGCCTGGGACGGCGGCATCCGCAGTTTCCTGGCGCCGGAACCGGCGGAAGGCCCGATGCCGGTGGGATACCTGTTCCGGCTGCCGTCGGCCTGGGAGGGCGAGATCCGGCTGGAACTCGGCGCCACCGGCCTGCGCAACGCAGCCCTGCGTCCGGAGGTGATTTCCGAGGCACTGGCCGACCGGTACATGCAGAAGGCGACGATCACCGCCAGTCTCGCCTACGCCAGCCTGTTCACGCTCGGTCTGATGACCCTGGCGCTGTTCTTCGCGTCCCGCGACCTGAGCTTCCTGGTGTTCTTCGGGTTCTGCGTATCCGCCGCGCTGTTGCTGGCGGCGTTCAACGGTCATCTGTATCTGCTCGACCCCTTCGATTTCCTGCGCCAGCTCGGCGGCGCGGGGCTGCACGCGATCTCGCTGGTGTTCGAGGTCGCCGCGCTGCGGATCCTGATGCGCTACGCCGACGGCCAGCAGGCGCGGCCGCGACTGGTCCGGGTCATCGATCACGCCTGCGCCGGCCTGCTGCTGCTGGGCGGCGTGATGCTGGCCTGGCGCGAACACTTCGACCCGATCGCCGCCTGGGTGGTGCCGATCACCTGGTTCGGCGGCTGCGGCGTCGCGCTGTACGTGCTCGGCGAGGCCTGGCGCCGCCGTGTCCCGTTCTCGGCGGCGGTGTTCGTGTCGGTACTGGGCATCGCCGCGACCGCGCTGCTCTGGGAGTTCGAAGGCCGCGGCCTGATCGCCGGTTCGCTCTGGACCCAGTACGGCTATCAGACCGCGATCACCGTCTGCGCGGCCATGGTCGGCGTGGGCCTGATCAGCCGCATCAGCAAATATCGCGAACAGCGCGATCGCGAGCAGCGCGCGCGCGCCGATTCGGAACGGCGCATGTATCGCGAAGCGGTGCGCTCGGAGCTGCTGACCGCATTGCAGATGGGGCTGCGCGGGGTGGGCGAGGAGGAGATCCAGCCGATGGCGATGCGGCTGTTGCTGGATCATCTGCGCCGGATCGTGCCCGCCGATCATGTGCTGGCGGTGGTCCGCGGCTTCCACGGGCGCGACACGCTCGCCGCGCACCCGGGGGGCGCGCTCGACGCGCTGGTCGAGCGCCTGTCGCCGCGGCTGCCGAACCTGCGCCAACAGTTGGCGATCAGCATCGAAGCGCAACAGCCGGTCACGCGCAGCGGCGAGACGACGCCGGTCGCGATCGAGGCCGCCGTGTCGCTGCCGGTGCGCGCGCCGTCGTGGGGTGCGCTGGTGCTGGAACGCGCCGGCGCCACCGTCTTCCACCCCGACGAGCTGTCGATCGCGCGCGAACTGGCGCGCATCGCGGTGCTGCAGATCGACGAAGCCTTCACCGCCCTGCATCTGCGCCACACCGCCGAAGTCGATTCGCTCACCGGCGCGCTCAACCGCCGCAGCATCGATCAGACCCTGGCGCGCACGTTCCAGGAGGCCCAGCGCAAGCGCTTGCCGCTGTCGGTGCTGTTCGTCGACATCGATCAGTTCAAGGCCATCAACGACCAACGCGGCCACGGCTGCGGCGACCACTGCCTGCGCGAGATCGCCAGGCTGATCGGTGCGCAACTCGTCGACGACGATCTGTTCGGGCGCTACGGCGGCGAGGAATTCCTGGTGGTGCTGCCTGGCCGCCACATCGAGATGGCGCGGGCGATCGCCGAGCAGATCCGGGCGGCGATCGAGGCCGCCGATCTGCGCTATCAGGATCAGTCGCTGCGGCTCACGGTCAGCATCGGCGTGGCCAGCCAACTGGCGCACGAGGGGTTGCCGGGGCCGGCGGTGGAGCGCGCCGACAAAGCGCTGTACGTCGCCAAGCGCGACGGCCGCAATCGGGTCAGCGTCGCCCCGGCGATCTTCGCGCCGCGTCCGGCCACCGCTTGAAGCGTCGTCGTTCGCCCGCACGTTGAGTCGAGACGCACCGGATCGCCCGTGGCGTCCCTCTTTCGAGTATCCGAACCAGTATCCGAACCGGAGTCCGTCGATGTTCGAATCCCTGTTGGGCATCGGTGCCCACAAACAGCGCATGCCCTCGCCCGAGCGTGCCCTTCCGGGCCGTGAAATACCGATGCCGCTGCGCAATGCGCATCACGTACACGGCCGGCCGCTGCGCGATGCGTTCGAAGGTCTGGCCCGGGTCCAGTTCGGCATGGGCTGCTTCTGGGGCGCGGAGCGCAAGTTCTGGTCGATCCCGGGCGTGTTCACCACCGCGGTGGGCTACGCCGGCGGCCATACCCCGAACCCGACCTACCGCGAAGTCTGCAGCGGCGAAACCGGGCACACCGAAGCGGTGCTGGTGGTCTACGACCCCGCGGTCGTCGCCTTCGAGTCTCTGCTGAAGACCTTCTGGGAAAATCACGACCCCACCCAGGGCATGCGCCAGGGCAACGACACCGGCACCCAGTACCGGTCCGCGATCCATTGCGATACCGAAGCGCAGTACGCCGCCGCGCTCGCCAGCCGCGATGCGTTCCAGGCGGGGCTGGCGGCGGCGGGTTACGGCGCGATCACGACAGAAATCCGACATCCCGCGCCGACGTTCTTCTACGCCGAAGACGATCACCAGCAATATCTGTCGAAGCACCCGGACGGCTATTGCGGCCTCGGCGGCACCGGCGTGAGTTGCCCGACGGGGCTGTGAATCGCGCTGCCGCGGATCACTCTTCGCCGCGCCAGCGCGGCGGCGCTTCGCTCTGCGGGGCCAGCGCGCGCAGCGCCTTGAACAGCAGCCGCGTTTCCAGCGCGTTCCAGACCCGCAGTGCGACTTCGAACAGGTCGAACGGTTTGGTCAGGTAATCCTTGGCGCCCAGCCCGAGCGCCCGATGACGGGCGCTGCGGCTGGGGTCGGCGGTCAGCACGATCACCGGCAGGAAATCCATCGGGTCGAGCGTGCGCGCCAGCGTGTCCAGTACCGCGTAACCGTCCATCCCCGGCATTTTCAGATCGAGCAGGATCAGGTCGGGGTCGAAGGCGCGGACCAGATCGGTCACGCGTCGCGGTTCGGAGGTGGCGACCACCTGATGGAAGCCCTCGCGCGCGAGCAGCGCTTCCAGCAGGCGCAGGTTCGCATCCTCGTCGTCGACGATCAGGATGCGGCAGCCGAGGACTTCTTCGCGTTTCATGCCAGCGCGCGATCCAGCATGGCGTAGAACCGGGCGACATCGATCGGTTTGGTCAGCACCTCGGCCGCGCCTGCGGCGTGGGCGGCCGCCAGGGTGGCATCGGTCGCATCGGCGGTGATCGCCACCACCGGCACGCCGGCCAGGCGCGGATCCGTGCGGATCCGCGCGATCAGATGCTCGCCGCGCCCATCCGGCAGATGCAGGTCCAGCAGCACCAGATGCGGGACGTCCGCGGCGAGCATCTCGATCGCCGCCGCGATGGTCTCGGCGTGATCCAGATGCACCTGTGGTCGCCGCGAAAGCAGCGTTTCGATCAACGCCTGGTTGGACGGATTGTCTTCCACGCTCAGCACCCGCCGCGCGGCGGCGGCCGGCGGCGGCGGCGCGTCTCGATGGGTCTCCGGTGCCGACGCGGGCGCGGCCGTGGCCGGCAGCGCCACCCACACGTCCGCGCCGCCGCCGACCGCGTCATCGAAACCGATCGCGCCTTCCATGGCCTCGATCAGACGCTTGCTCAGCGCCAGGCCGATGCCGGTACCTTCCACCGCCGAGCGTTCCGCGCCCAGACGTTCGAAGGGCACGAACAGTTTCGCGCGGCGTTCGGCGGGCACGCCGGGTCCCTGGTCGCGGACGCTGATGCGAACGCGATCGCCGTCGTGCGTCGCGACGACCGTGACTTCGCCGTGTTCGCGGTTGAACTTGATGGCGTTCGACAGCAGATTCACCAGCACCTGTCGCAACCGCTGCGGGTCGGCGCGCACCGCCACCGTGCCGGCGGCTTCGATGCGCAGGCGCACACCGCGCGCCTCGGCATTGGGCTGCACCAGCGCGGCGGCTTCGCCGATCACGGCCGCCACCGGCACCGCCTGCGGCGCGAGATCGAGATGGCCGGCTTCGATCTTCGCGATGTCCAACAGTTCGCTGATCAGCCCCAGCAGGTGTCTGCCGGCGGACACGATCCGTTGCGCATGGGCGTGGCCTTCGCGGCCTTCGAGATCCAGCGACAGCACCTGCGCATAACCCAGGATCGCGTTCAACGGCGTCCGCAGCTCGTGGCTGCTGCGCGACAGGAATTCGGTCTTCGCATGATTCGCGGCTTCCGCTTCTTCGCGCGCCCGGCGGGTTTCCGCCGCGCGTTCGGCGAGCAGGCGGCTCGCCTCCGCCAGCCGATCGGCCACCTGGCCGAGTTCGTCGCCGCCGCGCTCGCCGATCTCGAGCGCCTGTCCCTCGCCGAGCCGCGAGGCGTCGGCGGCGAGCCGTCGCGCGCGCCGGGCGAGACCGGAGGTCAGCCAGGCGACCGCGCCGATCGCGCCCAGCCCCGCCAGCAGCGCCGCGATCTGGGTGATCACCAGATTGCGATAACGCAGACGCTGCGCGGTGCGCGTGCGCAGATCCAGTTGCGCATGCTCGTACTCGCGCATCCGCCGCAGCTCCGCGCGCAGGATGTCGAGCTTCGCCTTGCCGGTGATCAATTGCCGCCGTTCCGCTTCGGGCGTGATCCCGGGGGCGAGCAACTCCCGCCAGCCCTGCATTTTTTCCTCGAACAGCGGGCGCACCCGCGCCATGCGCCGCGCCTGCTGCGGATCGGCGATCTCGCGCTGCAGACGATCGAGCAGCGCGAGCAGGCGCGGCTCGGCGAGACGATAGGGATCGAGGAAGGCGTCGCGTTCGACCAGCCGGTAGCCGCGCACCGCCGCGGCGGTTTCCGCGAGCAGGCTGTGCGCTTCGTGCAGGTCGCTGAGCACCTGCAGCGTCCGGCGCACGTCGTTCTCCGCGCGGGCCGTCTGTTGTTCGAGCTGGCCGATCGCGACCACCGCCACCACCAGCAGCAACAGGGGCAGCAGGATCGACGCCAGGCTCTTGCGGGTGATCGAGCCGGCCAGCCACGTCCGCAGCGCGCGCAGGGGCCCGCTCATGCGCCGACGCCGTGGCGGGTGGCGTACACGGCCGCCTGGGTGCGATCCGCCAGCCCGAGTTTGCGCAGGATGCGTTCGACGTGGATCTTCGCGGTGCCGGGCGCGATCGCCAGTTCCTCGGCCACCGCCGCGTTGGTCAGCCCGCGGGTCAGCAGCGTCAACACCTGACGCTCGCGCCGCGTCAACGACGACAGTCGCGTCGCTTCCGCGCGTCGAACCCGCTTCTGCGCGGCGGCCGGCTCCACGACCAGCGCACAGGCCATCGCGGCCAGCACTTTCAGTGCGTCCAGATCCGCCTCCTCGACCCGTCGCGCCGCCGGCACCGCGAGCGACAGCACGCCGAGACTCTGCCCGGCGACGGCCACGCAGGCCTCGAGCGGGCGCATGCCGGCGGAAGTTCCCGGCGATGGCCCCAGCCACCAGTCGATGCCGCGACCGGCGCGCGCGGCCACCACGTCCTCAGGTGCGCCGTTCCATCCGCCCGGCAGGCTCGCACCGGGCGGCAGCGCCCGGCCGTAGCTGGCGATCACTTGCCAGCGTTCGCCCCGCAGCGCCAGCAGCGCGCTGTCGCGCGCATCGGTCAGCCCCATCGCCGCGGCCAGCAGCCGCGCGCGCGCGCGCTCGGGGCTTGATTGCAGCGCGGTCGCGGCATCCACGACCCAGCCCAGCCGCGCCGCGGCGCCATGCTCGCGGCGCAATGCATCGCGCCATTCGCCGACATTCGTGCCGACATCGGCGCCGACGTCGGTGGCGGGCTGGGCGAGAGCGGGGGAAGGTCTGCTGTTCGGCATACCCAAGCATATGCGGGCCGGCGGATGGCCGCCAAGGGGCCAGCGACCACACTGCGCCTGCCGCACTGCGGTGCGGATCGAATCCCCGACCACCACGGAGCTCCTGCCATGCGATGCATTCCCCTGCTGCTCAGCGTGTCCCTCTCTCTCGCCGCCGCCGATGCCGCCGCGCGCGACTACGCCGGTCAGGCGTCGCCGCCGGCCGACGCCAAAACCCGCGAGATCGCTTCGCTGTTCGACCGCTGGAACGCCGCCCTGGCCACCGGAAAGCCCGAGCGGGTCGCGGCGCTCTACGCCAACAACGGCGTGCTGCAGCCGACGGTGTCCAACGAAGTCCGCGTCGGCCCGGCCGCCATCCAGCGCTACTTCGTCGATTTCCTGAAGGCCAAGCCGCAGGGCACGATCAATTTCCGCGAGATCCGCATGCTCGACGACAACACCGCGCTCGATGCCGGCGTCTACACCTTCCGCCTCACCAAGGACGGCAAGCCCACCCAGGTCCAGGCCCGTTACACCTACCTGTACGAAAAGATCGACGGCGAGTGGAAGATCGTGAATCACCACAGCTCGGCGATGCCCGAAGCCCCCCCCGCCAAGACCGCCGCGCGCTGACGCGCATCACGGCCGGCCCCGCCTTGGCGGGGCCGCGCCATCCGGCGGCCGAGTGCGATACCCGGCCACGCAGCGGGACCGGCATCGCGCTCAGCCCCGGGTCACCGCACAGACATAGACCACTTCGCAGGCGCCGCCGCCGGTGTCCTCGCGGGTGAGCGAACTGCGCCAGCGCCAGCCATCGGGCGCATTCACCTGCACCAGCCAGCCGTCGATGCGCACCGCATCGCCCGCCTCCACCTCCGCCAATGCGGCGGCCACCGAGGGCGAGGCCGGAATCATGTGCATGTTGGCGCTGCTGCGCGCGATCTCGTCCGGCGGCAGCGGCGGCTGCGCCGACCAGCGATAGCGGTACCAGCGCCCGCCCTGCGAAATATCGAGCTGCGACAGCACCGCGTCTTCGCGCATGCGGCCCCAGCCGAGCGCCAGGTCCAGCGGCGCGAAATCGGCTTCGCGATCGCTGCCGTATTCCCTGCGCGACAGCACCCGCGCGGCGACGCTGAAACCGGCCAGCGGCTGCGCGGTGGCGTTCCCCAGCGCGAACGGCGACATGCCGCCGGGCGCGTCGGACTGCACCGCGCCGTCGTCGCCGGCCAATCGTGACGGCGGTCGGCACGCGGTCGCGGCGTGGGTGATGGCGGTCGACGACAACGGCGTTGCGCCCTGCGGCGGTGGCGAGGGCGTGGCCAGCCACCACGCCGCGGCGGCGATGGCGATGAACAACAGCAACCAGCGAACCATGCGCGGCTTCCGGGACGATGTCCGCGGAAGTGTAGCTTCAGTCGAAATCGCGCAGCAGCGCCGCGTGCGTGGCTTCGGCTGCATCCACCGCGACGGGCATGCGCGCATCGTCGATGCCGAAGCGCAACGCGGACCCCGCACGCAGCGCCGCGATCTGCGCGGGCGCGAAAGCGAAGCGCAGGAAATGCACGGCCGCGGTCTTGGCGTCGTCGCCGCGGTCCATGTCTTCGTCGGCATGCGCGACCGCGCGGCCATGATCGGCCACTGCGGCGAACACCCGGTGCTCGATGCCACCGAGCCGCGCCAGTTCGCGGCGGCGCATCGTTTCGTCCGCGTATTCGATCAGCAGCGTCGCCTTCAGATCGTGGCCGCCGGGAATCAGCGGGTTGTAGGCGTCGAGTTCGGCCTGGATCGCCTGCGGTTCGAAGATGCGTTCGATCCGCAGCATTTCCTGGATCTGGTACTGCACCGTCAGCCGGTCCTCGAACAGCAGGGTCGCATGGGCACCGAGCGCCAGCCGGCGCGCGCGCTTGTGCGCGAGCACCCGCGCGCGGAACGCGGGGCGCTCGACGGCGTAGGTTTCGAGGCTGCAGAGATCGGCGCGGGTGAGAATGGTCATGCGGCCATGGTGATGGGTTCGGATGCCGTCCGCCATCTGTAGATCTGCCATCCGGATCTGCCATCCGCCGCAGCGTCGCCGCATGTTCCGCGATAGCGCCGTCTTACAGGCCGTGCGCGATGCCCGCGCGGGGCAGGTGCGGCATGCGGATGCGGCGTATGCCCCGAAAGAGATCGCTTCCTTCCGCGCCGGGAGAGAGGAGACGCGGAAGAAAGCGGTGGGTCGCCCGTCGCCTGGCGGACGACCCGGAAGGGTCCGGGTCAATGTGCCCGGATCAATGTGTTCGGATCAGGCGCCGAGTTCGTCGAGCGCCTTCTGGAAGCGGTTCGCGTGCGAACGTTCGGCCTTGGCCAGGGTTTCGAACCAGTCGGCGATTTCGTCGAAACCTTCGTCGCGCGCGGTTCTGGCCATGCCCGGGTACATGTCGGTGTATTCGTGGGTTTCGCCGGCGATGGCGGATTTCAGATTGTTCGACGTATCGCCGAAGGGCAGGCCCGTCGCCGGATCGCCGCAGCGTTCGAGATATTCCAGATGACCGTGGGCATGGCCGGTTTCGCCTTCCGCGGTGGAGCGGAACACCGTGGCCACATCGCTGTAGCCTTCGATGTCGGCCTTCTGGGCGAAATAGAGATAACGCCGATTCGCCTGGGATTCCGCGGCGAAGGCGCATTTCAGATTGTCTTCGGTCTTCGAACCTTTCAGGCTCATGGCGTGCGGTCTCGAGGCTGCGATGGCGATGGTTCGCGATGACTGCGGTCGCGCGTGACGTCGTCGCCGGGCGATGCGCCCGCAGTCGTCGCGAGCCCAGCATACGCCGCCCGGAACGCGAGCGACGCGCAGAAGCCGCCGGGTTGCATCGATGTCGCGTCCATGCGCCGCCACGCCGCTCAGCTCCGTGGCCTGGGGCGCGGTCGCGCCGCGCCGCCGCGTCCGGGCAGGGCTTCGGTGCTCAACAGTTCCGGCGGCAGTTCGCGGAACACCGCGGCGAGCTTCTCCAGGAAATCCGACATCGCCGAGCTGCGGCGCCACACCATCGCGATGCGGCGGCTCGGCGCGGGTGCGTCGAACGGCAGCAGGTGCACGTCCTGCGACGAGGCCACCGGCGGTTTCACCGCCAGCACCGGTAGCAGCGTGATGCCGACGTTCGCGGCCACCATCTGCCGCAGCGTTTCCAGCGAAGTCGCGCGGAATCCGCTCTTCTCGCCGGCACCGGCCAGATGGCACACGTCCAGCGCCTGGTCGCGCAGGCAGTGGCCATCTTCCAGCAGCAGCAGGCTTTCGTGGGCCAGGTCCTGCATCGTCAGCGACTTCGCGGCCGCCAGTGCATGCGTTTCCGGCACCGCCAGCAAGAAGGGTTCCTCGAACAGGAATTCCAGATGCAACTGATCGTCGTGCAGCGGCAGCGCCAGCACCCCGGCGTCGAGCCGGCCCTCGCGCAGCTGGCGCAGGATCACTTCGGTCTTTTCCTCGATCAGCAGCAGTTCCAGCTGCGGGAAGCGTTCGCGCACTCGTGACACGACGTGCGGCAGCAGATAAGGGCCCAGCGTGGGGAAAATGCCGAGGCGCACCGTGCCGGCCTCGGGATTCTGGCTGCGCCGCGCGGCTTCGCGCATTTCCTCCACATCGGCGACGATCCGCCGCGCGCGTTCGGCGGCGTCGCGCCCCGCGGGCGTCAGCATCACCCGGCGCGGCGCGCGTTCCACCAGCGCCACGCCGAGTTCTTCCTCGAGTTTGCGGATCTGGGTGGACAGCGTGGGCTGACTGATGAAGCAGGCGGTGGCGGCGCGGCCGAAATGCTTGTGATCGGCGAGGGCCACCAGATACTTCAGATCGCGCAGATTCATGGGGGGCCTCGGTGCGACGGGAGGGCCGCGATCCATCCGCGGCCACCTGCCATGCCATGCGGAGCGATCCTTGCATCGCCGACGATGACAGCGGGTGAAGCGGGGGAGCGCGACCGCTTCAAGTTACCGCGAATATTCCGGCGTTTGGCCGTTTCCGACGCCTGTCTCTTCTGACAGGGCGCGTTTTGCGCCCGCATCCGACGGGGCGCGCCGTCATCGCGATGTCGGCGCGCGCAGCGTCTGCCGGGATCAGACCAACTCGGCCTGCGTCTGCGTCCGTGCCTGTGCGGCAGCCGGCGCGCTGTGGCGGATCAGATGGTCGAATGCCGACAGCGCCGCTTTGGAGCCTTCGCTCATCGCGATCACGATCTGCTTGTACGGCACCGTGGTCGCGTCGCCCGCGGCGAACACGCCCGGCAGCGACGTCTGGCAGCGGTCGTCGATGAGGATCTCGCCGCGCTGCGACAGCGCCACCGTGTCCTTCAACCATTCGGTGTTGGGCAGCAGTCCGATCTGCACGAACACGCCGTCCAGCGCGAGCGCGTGCGACGTCTTCGTGGCGCGGGCCTCGTAGCGCAGGCCGGTCACTTTCTGGCCGTCGCCCAGCACCTCGGTGGTCTGCGCCGACACGATCACGTCCACGTTCGGCAGGCTGCGCAGCTTGCGCTGCAGCACTTCGTCGGCGCGCAGCTTCGCGTCGAATTCGATCAGGGTGACGTGGGCCACGATGCCGGCGAGATCGATCGCCGCTTCCACGCCGGAGTTGCCGCCGCCGATCACCGCCACGCGCTTGCCCTTGAACAGCGGACCGTCGCAGTGCGGGCAATAGGCCACGCCCTTGTTGCGGTATGCGTCCTCGCCGGGCACGTTCATCTGCCGCCAGCGCGCGCCGGTGGACAGGATCACCGTCTTCGACTTCAGCGACGCGCCGTTGGCGAGCTTCACTTCGATCAGGCCGTCGGCGCCGGCCGGAATCAGGCGCTCGGCGCGCTGCAGATTCATGATGTCCACGTCGTATTCGCGCACGTGCCGCTCCATCGCCGCGGCCAGCTTCGGGCCTTCGGTTTCCGGCACCGACACGAAATTCTCGATCGCCATCGTGTCCAGCACCTGGCCGCCGAAACGCTCGGCGGCGATGCCGGTGCGGATGCCCTTGCGCGCGGCGTAGATGCCCGCGGCCGCGCCGGCGGGGCCGCCGCCGACGATCAGCACGTCGAACGCGTCCTTCGCCGCCAGCTTCGCGGCGTCGCGCGCGGCGGCGCCCGTGTCGAGCTTGGCGACGATCTCTTCCACGCCCATGCGCCCGGCCCCGAAGACCTCGCCGTTGAGGTAGATCGTCGGCACCGACATGATCTGGCGCGCGTCGACTTCATCCTGGAACAGCGCGCCGTCGATGGCGACGTGGCGGATCTTCGGGTTCAGCACCGCCATCAGGTTCAGCGCCTGGACCACGTCGGGGCAGTTCTGGCAGCTGAGCGAGAAATAGGTTTCGAAGAAGTAGTCGCCGTCGAGCGCGCGGATCTGCTCGATCGCGTCCTGCGCCAGCTTCGACGGATGCCCGCCGACCTGCAGCAGGGCCAGCACCAGCGACGTGAACTCGTGCCCCATCGGGATGCCGGCGAAACGCAGGGCGATGTCGTGGCCGGCCTTGATCGAATCCGGACTGGCGATGGCGAACGACGGGACACGGTCGCCGTCTTCGCGGGCTTCGCGCAGCGAGACCTTGTCGGAGAGCGTCGTCAGTTCGACCAGCAGCTCGCGCAGCTCGCGCGACTTCTCGCCGTCGTCGAGCGCGGTGACCAGTTCCACCGGGCGGGTGAGCTTCTGCAGATACGCCTGCAGTTGGTTTTTCAGATCGGAATCGAGCACGGCCGGTTCCTCGGGAAGGGGAAGGGAGAGCGACGTTTGCAGCAGCGGCCAGCGCCGGGGCCGAGTGGCGGGCGTCCGCGGAGCCGGGAGAGACGGCATGGCGCGGGCGTGCGCGCGAAGCGCGGGCCGCTGCTGCAAACGAAGCGGGCGGATCGGGAGCGGTCAGGCCGGGGCGAGGCGGTCCCGACGAAGCGCGTGCTTCGTCGGGAGGCCCCGGAGGTCGCTACGGAGGTGTTGCGGGGTGGAACGTACGGTACGGGTGGAACGGGTGACGCGGGTCCAGCCGGGAGCTTCCGGCACCGCGAACGGACTGCACGGTCCGTTCGCGGGGTTCTGCCGCCGGATCCGATCCGAGGATCGGATCCGGTTGATCGCATCGATTCGATCGTATCGATCAGATCGGGATCGGATGACGTCGATCAGATCTTGCCGACGAGGTCGAGCGAGGGCTTCAGGGTGGCGGCGCCTTCGTTCCACTTGGCCGGGCAGACCTGGCCCGGGTTGGCGGCCACGAACTGGGCGGCCTTGAGCTTGCGCAGGGTCTCGCTGACGTCGCGGGCGATGGCGTTGTCGTGGACTTCGAGGGTCTTGATCACGCCTTCCGGGTTGATGATGAAGGTGCCGCGCAGCGCCAGACCTTCTTCTTCGATGTGGACGCCGAACGCGCGCGTCAGCTGGTGGGTCGGGTCGCCGACCAGCGGGAACTGGGCCTTGCCCACCGCGGGGGAGGTTTCGTGCCACACCTTGTGCGAGAAATGGGTGTCGGTGGTGACGATGTAGACCTCGGCGCCGGCCTTCTGGAACTCGGCGTAGTTGGCGGCGGCGTCTTCCACTTCGGTCGGGCAGTTGAAGGTGAAGGCGGCCGGCATGAAGATCAGGACCGACCACTTGCCCTTCAGCGACTCGTCGCTGACCTGCACGAATTCGCCGGCATGGAAAGCGGTGGTCCTGAAGGGTTTGACCTGAGTGTTGATCAGAGACATCGATGTCCTCGTTGGTTTGGGGGTAAACGATAGATGGGGTGAATTTGTGCGTTGCAACAGTGTGCGCGCGACCATCCAATCGATCCAATGAATTGATTGAATCATATCGATAGTCAAATTCTATCAATATGCCGCCCTGTCGTCCCCTCATCTGTGGGCGGTCGGGCGCTCCGTCAATCCTCCCCGCGCGCCTTGGTCTCCGGATTCAGGAAATTCCGGAGGGCCCGCGACATCGTCGGCTGGCGGTCCGGATCGCGCAGCGCGGCCAGCGGCGACAGATGCCCCGCCTCCGGCAGCCAGACCAGCTCGGCGCGGCCGCCGGCCGCCCGCACGCGGTCGGCGAGGATCCGGCTGTCCGCGGACTCCACGAGGCGGTCGGCTGTGCCGTGGATCAGCAGGAACGGCGGCTCGTCGCCGTCGACGAAGCGCACCGGCTGCGTCGAGGGCCACTGCGCCGGCGGGCCGAAGACATCCTCGAAGCCCGCGATCTCGAAGTCGTACGGGCCGGACAGACCGATCACCCCGGCCAGATCGCGCGGCGCCAGCCCGTGCGGCGCGAGATGACGGGCGTCGGTGCCGATCAGCGCCGCGATGTGGGCACCGGCTGAATGCCCCGCAAGGAAGATCCTGGCCGGATCGCCGCCATGCTCCGGCGCATGCCGCCTGGCCCAGGCCACCGCCGCAGCCGCGTCGCTCACGAAGCCTGGGAAGACGGTGCGGGGCGCGGTCCGATAGTCGGCGACGATCGCCAGCGCGCCCTGGCGCGCGAGTTGCCGGCCGACGAAGCGGTACTGTTCGCGCGCGCCGCGTCGCCAACTGCCGCCGTACAGGAACACCACCACCGGCACCGGCGCGTCCGCGACGCGATCGGGCCGGTACACGTCCAGCGTGAGACCGTTCGTGGGGTCGTAGACCGCGCTGGCGTCCGCCTTCTCGACGCCGTGGTTGGCGATGCCGAAGGCCACGCTCTGGCAGCCGCCGGTGGCGAGCACGAGCGCGACCGTGGCGATGATGCCGATGGCGCGGCGTCGCCACGGACGCGGGCGGGCAGGGTGTCGGGATGCAGGCATGGAAGAGATCCGGGTAGGAGGACATGGCCGCGGCAGCGGCTACGATATGTCGATGAAGACGAGCCCGGGCCCACGGCTGGATGCAGTGCTGCGCGACGCCTGCGCGCGGATCGAGCGGAACGATGCGACGATTTTGCTCGCGCATGCGCTGGCGCGGCCGACGGCGTGGCTGTATGCGCACGGCGACGACGCGATCGACGCCGCCGCGCTGTCGCGCTTCGAAGCGCTGGTATCGCGACGCGCGCAGGGCGAGCCGGTGGCCTATCTCGTCGGGCGACGCGGATTCTGGACGTTCGATCTCGCGGTGTCGCCGCAGACGCTGATCCCGCGTCCGGAAACCGAATTGCTGGTCGAACTCGCGCTGGAGCGCGCGCCATCGACGCCCGGGCTGCGCATCGCCGATCTGGGCACCGGCAGCGGCGCGATCGCGCTGGCGCTGGCGCACGAACGTCGCCAGGCCCAAGTGGTCGCGATCGACGTGAGCGAAGGCGCGCTGGCGGTCGCGCGGGCCAATGCCGAAGCGCTGGGCCTGGACAACGTCGAGTTCCGTCAGGGCGACTGGCTGGCGCCGCTGGCCGGCGAGCGTTTCGATCTGATCGCCAGCAATCCGCCGTACATCGCCGATGGCGACCCGCATCTGCACGAAGGCGATCTGCGATTCGAGCCCGCGCCCGCGCTCTCTTCGGGTCCGCAAGGGATGGACGCCATCGGCATCATCGTCCGCGACGCGCCCGCGCATCTCGCGCCCGGTGGCTGGCTGCTGCTGGAGCACGGCTGGCGCCAGGGCGATGCGGTGCGCGGTGCGCTGCAGGCCGCGGGTTTCGACGACGTGCGCACGTTCCGCGATCTCGAAGACCGCGATCGCGTGACGATTGGTCGATGGACGCCGGTCGATGGCCGCGCCGATGCCCTGCGGTAGACTCCACACGGTCCGCCATTCCCCCGAAGGTACCGCCATGCGCACGCTGTATCCCGAGATCGAGCCGTTCGACAGCGGCACCCTGAAGGTCGACGACCGCCACACGCTGTACTACGAACAGTGCGGCAACCCCGACGGCAAGCCGGTGGTGCTGCTGCACGGCGGCCCGGGCGCCGGCTGCAGCACCAAGATGCGCCGTTTCCACGATCCGAAGAAATATCGCCTCGTCCTGTTCGACCAGCGCGGCAGCGGCCGCTCCGCGCCGCATGCGGATCTGGTCGACAACACCACGTGGACGCTGGTCGCCGACATCGAAACCCTGCGCCGGAAGCTCGGCATCGAACGCTGGCAGGTCTTCGGCGGTTCGTGGGGCTCCACGCTCGCGCTGGCCTACGCCGAAACCCATCCGCAGCGCGTCACCGAACTGGTGCTGCGCGGCATCTTCATGCTGCGCCGCTGGGAGCTGGAATGGTTCTATCAGGAAGGCGCCTCGCGGCTGTTCCCGGACGCGTGGGAGCACTATCTCGCCGCGATTCCGCCGGTCGAACGCCATGATCTGATTTCCGCCTTCCATCGCCGCCTCACCAGCGACGACGAGGCCACCCGCCTCGCTGCCGCGCGCGCGTGGAGCGTGTGGGAAGGCGCCACCAGTTTCCTGCACGTCGACGAGGATTTCGTCGCCGGCCATGAAGACGCCGCCTTCGCGCTGGCCTTCGCCCGCATCGAGAACCATTACTTCGTCAACGGCGGCTTCTTCGAGGTCGAAGACCAGTTGCTGCGCGACGCGCACAAAATCGCCGACATCCCCGGCGTGATCGTGCACGGCCGCTACGACGTGGTCTGCCCGATCCAGAATGCGTGGGACCTGCACAAGGTCTGGTCGAAGAGCGAACTGGTGATTTCCCCCGCCTCCGGCCACTCCGCGTTCGAACCGGAGAACGTCGACGCGCTGGTGCGCGCGACCGACAAATTCGCGTCGTAAAGCGCAACAGGGTGCGCCCCGGCGCACCGCTTGTTGCATCGCGTTCGGATCGAACGGTGCGCCAGGGCGCACCCTATGCGGTATTCCCCGTTACCCCGGCAATCCACGCGTGCCCGGCGTCGCTGGCGAGGAACAGCAGATCCGTAGGGTGGGCTGAGCGCAGCGAAGCCCACCCTCAGCCGTTTCAGTCAGTGAAAAGCCGATGCATAACAATGCCGGGGCGGATTCGCCTCGGATTACATCTCGTTGCTTCGCCGATGGTGCGCGCATCCTGCCGTACGAGCTAAAGCGAGCCAAGACCTCGCTTGTGGTGCTGATGATTTGTTTATTCGGCGGCCCCAAATATCACTCTTTCTGAAATGAATCGACGTCCCCCCGCTTTTGAGTAGCGGCCCGATCTGGAGTCCAATTCCCCAACGA
>CAMLLG010000073.1 GCA_946480825.1 uncultured Lysobacteraceae bacterium | reverse complement strand
GCGAACAGCTTGTCCTGCATGATCTTCTCGGCGCGCAGGGTGTCGCGGCGGTGCACGAGATAGACCTTGCGGGCGATGTTCGACAGGTACAACGCTTCCTCGACCGCGGTATTGCCGCCCCCGATCACCGCCACGTCCTGGTTCTTGTAGAAGAAGCCGTCGCAGGTGGCGCAGGCGGACACGCCACGGCCCTTGAATTTTTCTTCCGACGGGATGCCCAGATATTTCGCGGTCGCGCCGGTGGCGATGATCAGCGCGTCGCAGGTGTATTCGCCGCTGTCGCCCTTGAGCCGGAACGGACGCTGCGACAGATCGGCGGTGTGGATCTGGTCGAACACGACTTCGGTATCGAAGCGCTCGGCATGCGCCTGCATGCGCGCCATCAGATCCGGACCCATCAGGCCGTGGGCGTCGCCCGGCCAGTTGTCGACTTCGGTGGTGGTCATCAATTGGCCGCCCATCTGCAGGCCGGTGATGACCACGGGCTTGAGGTTCGCACGCGCGGCGTAGACGGCGGCGGTCCAGCCGGCGGGACCGGAACCGAGAATGATCAGCTGGGTGTGCCTGGGGGTGCTCATGGGGACGGGGCTCATGGAGGCTTGCGGCGGAGAAATGGAACGACCCGGGAATGCCGGGCCGGCAGGGACGTTATTGTAGACAACGCGGTCGCGATCAAGGCGTCGTGCGGCGCCGGTGGCGGAACGGTGTATCGCCGCGGGCGTTCGCCATGCGCGTTTGCGGGCGAAGCTGCCGACTACCAGTCCTGGTGGCTCGGCAGCAGTCCGCGCAGTTCGGCATCGGTGAGATTGCGCCACTGGCCGGGCTTGAGATGACCGAGCTTGATGTTGCCGATCCGCACCCGCAGCAGTTGCTTCACGCGCATGCCGAAATGGGCGGCCATCAACCGGATCTGCCGGTTCAGGCCCTGGGTGAGCACTATCCGGAAACCGAACGGCCCCAACTTCGACGTCCTGCAGGGCAGCGTGGTCTGGCCGTGCAACGGCACGCCGCGGCTCATGCCGCGCAGGAATTCGTCGGTGACCCGGTGGTTCACCGCGACCAGGTATTCCTTCTCCAGCTTGTTCTCGGCGCGCAGGATCGCGTTGACGATGTCGCCGTTGCTGGTCAACAGGATGAGGCCTTCGGAATCCTTGTCCAGGCGGCCGATCGGGAAGATCCGCTGCTCGTGGTCGACGAAATCGACGATGTTGCCCTTCACGTCGGATTCGGTGGTGCAGGTGATACCCACCGGCTTGTTCAGCGCGATGTAGACGTGCCGGCGCTGGCCCTTGGTCGCGGTGCGCGCACGCAGGAGCTCGCCATCGATCCGCACCTCGTCGCCTTCGCCCACTTCGGAGCCGACTCGGCCGCGCTGTCCGTTGACGGTCACGCGGCCCTCTCCGATCAGCCGGTCGGCCTCGCGGCGCGAACAGTAACCGGTATCGCTGATGTGTTTGTTGAGGCGCATGGACGGGCAGCGTGGAAAAGCGGGCATAGTAAGCCATTGCCGCGTGGAGGGTCGGGAATCCACCTTCCGGCCAATGTGGTCGCGAAGCGAAGACACTGCCGAAGCGGTGTTTTCGCCTCGCGTTCCCTGTGCCCGTCAGCTTCTCCCGTACCAGGGTTCGACCATGAAATCGGGCCACAGCGCCTTGATTTCAGCGCGCTCCTGATCCGGAATCCGTCCCATCTTGCGCAACTTGAACAACTGGCGTTCGGGTTTGGTGCCTGACCAGCGGATCAGGTAATCCTTCTGCCAATCGAAGCCCAGATCGTTGACCGTCACCGGTTCATCCTTCTGCGCCTCGTAGATCCAGATGCCGTCGGCACCGCCCGGTGCGGTATTCGGCACGAACCGGAAGCGGGACGTGGGCGGCGGCGTCGACACGCGGGAACGGTTTTCGCCGATCCAGTGCCCGCCCAGCCCATCGTATCCGAGCCACAGATTGTTCTTGTACGCCTGGCAGCCGATGGACCAGGTTCCGTCCGCGTTGAAGATGAAGAACATCAGGTCCTGACCGTTGTTCATCGTGTCCTGCCGGTAATGCCCGTTGTGCAGGCACACCCACTTGCTTCCGTCGAGGATCTCGATGCGGTAATAGTGGCCTGGATCGATGTGGTCCCAGGTATGGTTGGCGCACTTGGCCCAATAGGCCAGATAGCGCGCCACCGCCTTGGGCGCCAGGAGCAGCGAAGCGGTCAACGCGGGTTCCGCCTCTCGCTGCGTCCATGCGCGGTCAGTCCGGCCCATGCTGTTGAGCAGGCTGTCGAGATGCGTGTTGAACACGCGCTGTTGGTTGACGGCGGTGTGATGCAGGAACCAGGCAGCATCGACCACGTCCCCGGTCTGGACATCGGCGTGACCCAACGGATACCGGGTGTCGTAATTGTCGAAATACCCTTTCTGGACTTCGCCCTCCGCGTGCGCTTCAAACGTCGAATGGCGTTTGTCCCAAAGAACGGGAGAACGGGGATAGCCGCCATCGTGCCCGAACACGTTGGTGAAATTCACGGCATGCATCGGTTGGGTCAGGTCGGTCAGGAAATGCAGGGAAAGACCAAGGTAGTGGCCCGCTTTGTCGTGCAAGGCCAACGGTGCATCGAACCCGCCCAGCTTCAACATCCGCATGGCCACTTGTATGCTGAGATTGAAATAACGGCGTCCTTCCGTGACCGCACTGGTATTGTCTCCCCGGTAGTTTTTCTGACGCTCGGGGTGATAGAAATGGTCGTGCCAGGTGCAGATGCTGTTCCTGGGATTGATGAGGTCCGGGAGTATCACGTCGCCGCGCCACGGATCTTTGTAATCCGCATCGTCCAGCCCTCTGTATGCGGCGTTCTGGAATTCCGCGCGGCTCCAGAACGTGATCAGCCGTCGCGTCTCTTCGTTCTGGATCTCGGGACGATGCATGCCGATCACCGCCCACTCCACGATCTTCTCGTGGGTGAGGTCGTTCCAGAGCAGGCCGGGCTCGTCGGTCGGACGCGTCCACGCATTGCAGCAGCCATGTCCGCCCGCCGGCAGCTGCGACAGGTCGAACTTTTCGAGCACGAACCGTTCGTTCGGGCCGACGGCACTGGCATCGGCCGTGAGCGTCATCTGCTCGCCTGCAGGCGCCGACACGTAGCGCGATCCGTCCGCTGTCCGGAACGCCACCGCGCCATCGCCCGCATCGATGATCGAAAACGATTCGTTCGCGCCGATGTCAGCGCCGAACGCGCCGAGCCCCTCCGGCGTCGCCGAGAGATATCCCTGCGTCGACAGCGCGAAGAGCGCCACCCGGCCATCCGGACGGCGTACCACGTCGAACAGGTCTCCGTCCGTCCCGGCGACCAAGGGCATGCCAAATATGTGGCGGCCGGTCACTTGCCGCCCATCGGCGGTGCCCAGCGTGTGCCAATCGAAATCGCGTTGCCTTGTATCCATACGGCTCCTCCATGATGCACTGCAGAAAAGTTGAACTGCGATTGCCGGCATCGACATTCCGTCCGGTCAGCGGGAGCATACATATCGGCGAACGGGCTCCGCGGAAATGCGAAAGGCGTTGGCGGGACACGCCGCCTGGGCGGTGCCGTGGCGACACCGCCGATTCGCAGGTGTCCGCTGCCGCTTTTCCCCTGTAAGATCAGCTTCCTAGACGAACTTCTTGAGGTTTCGGCACACGGTGGCACGCGAGCTCCCCGACCGCAGTACGAAAGCCCGTCGCGCCCCCGTGGCCGAGACGCCCCGGATGAGTCCCGGCCGTCAGCGGCTGGTGCGCGACATCGCGCTGATCATCATCGCGCCGTTCCTGCTCTACCTCCTGGTCTGCCTGTTCACCTATTCGGCATCCGATCCCGGCTGGTCGCATTCCGGCAGCGTCACCGCGCCGCTGCAGAATGCCGGCGGTCGCGTCGGCGCATTCCTCGCGGACGTGCTGCTGTATCTCTGCGGCTACGTCGCGTTCGCGCTGCCGCTGATCCTCGGCGCGATCGCCTGGATCGCCCTGTTCGGAATGGACGCCGACGGCGATGGCGACGCCGATCTCGGCCCCGCGCTGCGTCTGGTCGGGATCGTCGGTTTCGTGGTCGCCGCCACCGGCCTGCTGAGCCTGAAGATCGGCGCGGTCGACGGCTTTTCGGCGGGTGCCGGCGGCATCCTCGGCAAACTCGTCGGCGATTCGCTGCTGCGCGGTTTCGGCATGGTCGGCGGCAATCTGTTCCTGATCGCGCTGCTGCTGATTTCGGTCACGCTCGCCACCGGGTTGTCGTGGCTGGGGGTGATGGACCGCATCGGCTTCTGGGCGCTGAAGTTGCCGCCGCTGCTGTCGCGGTTCATGCGCAAGGGCACCCAGCAGGCCAGCGAATGGCAGGCGGCCCGCGCGATGCGCGAGGAGCGCGAGGAAGTGCGCAAGGTCGAGACCGAAAAGCGCGCGAAGCGCGAGCCGGTGAAGATCGAGCCGCCGGCCGCGCCGGTGGTGGAGAAGAGCGAACGCGCCAAGCGCGAGCAGCAGATCCCGCTGTTCCATGTCTCCGACGGTTCCGGTATCCCGCCGCTGTCGCTGCTGGACGACCCCAAGCCGCAGCCCAAGGGCTACGACGAGAGCACGCTCGAAACCCTCTCGCGGCAGATCGAATTCAAGCTCAAGGACTTCCGCATCGATGCCCAGGTGGTCGGCGCCTATCCGGGCCCGGTCATCACCCGTTTCGAGATCGAACCCGCGCCGGGCATCAAGGTCAGTTCGATCAGTTCGCTCGACAAGGACATCGCCCGCGGCCTCAGCGTGAAGTCGGTGCGCGTGGTCGACGTGATCCCGGGCAAATCGGTGATCGGCCTGGAAACCCCGAATACCCATCGCGAGATGATCTATCTCAGCGAACTGCTGCGCTCGAAGGAATACGACAAGTCCGCCAGCCCGTTGACCCTGGCGCTGGGCAAGGATATCGCCGGCCGGCCGACGGTGGCCGACCTCGCGCGCATGCCGCATCTGCTGGTCGCGGGCACCACCGGTTCCGGCAAATCGGTGGCGGTGAACGCGATGGTGCTGTCGCTGCTGTACAAGGCCAGCGCCAAGGAACTGCGGATGTTGATGATCGACCCGAAGATGCTGGAACTCAGCGTCTATCAGGGCATCCCGCATCTGCTGGCGCCGGTCGTCACCGACATGAAGGAAGCGGCGAACGGGCTGCGCTGGTGCGTGGCCGAAATGGAACGCCGCTACAAGTTGATGAGTGCGGTCGGGGTGCGCAACCTCGCCGGCTTCAACAAGAAGGTCAAGGACGCGCAGGACGCCGGCCAGCCGATGCTGGACCCGCTGTTCCGCCCGAATCCGGATCTGCAGGAAGCCCCGCCGGCGCTGGAGCCGATGCCGTTCATCGTGATCTTCATCGACGAATTCGCCGACATGATGATGATCGTCGGCAAGAAGGTCGAAGAACTCATCGCCCGGCTTGCGCAGAAGGCCCGCGCCGCCGGCATCCATCTGATCCTGGCGACCCAGCGGCCCTCGGTGGACGTGATCACCGGGCTGATCAAGGCGAACATCCCGACCCGCATCGCGTTCCAGGTCAGCTCGAAGATCGACTCGCGCACGATCCTCGACCAATCGGGCGCGGAAACGCTGCTCGGCCACGGCGACATGCTGTACCTGCCGCCGGGTACCGCGATGCCCGAGCGCGTCCATGGCGCCTTCGTCAGCGACGACGAGGTGCATCGCGTCGTCGAGAATCTCAAGCAGACCGGCGGCGCGCCGGATTACATCGCGGGCGTGCTGGAAGAAGTGCAGACGATGGGCGACGGCATCGTGGTCGGCCCGACCGGTCTGCCCGAAAGCGGCGGCGGTGCCGGCGACGAGAGCGACCCGCTGTACGACGAAGCGGTCAAGATCGTCACCGAAAGCCGCCGTGCCTCGATCTCCGGCGTGCAGCGCCGGCTGAAGATCGGTTACAACCGCGCCGCGCGCCTGATCGAGGCGATGGAGGCCGCGGGTATCGTCTCGCCGCCCGAGCACAACGGCGACCGCACGGTGATCGCGCCGCCGCCACCGCGGTGATCGTCCTCCACGAGCCGTTGAAGCGATCATCTTGAACTCATCGCAACCGCGCCCTCCCGCGGCCAAACCCCGTTCAGCTTGGGCTGTTCAGACTCCAACCGTCGTTCCTCCGAGCTGCCCGCGACCATGATCCGACGTCTCTCCATCCTCGTCCTGTTGTTCGCCTGCGGTCTCGCCCACGCCGGCGGCCGCGAATCGCTGAATACGTTCACCCGTGGCCTGAAAGGGCTGGAAGGCCAGTTCAGCCAGCAGGTGTTCGACAGCAAGGGCAAGCAGAAGGAGAGCGCCTCCGGCCGTGTGGCGCTCTCCGCGCCTCGGTTGTTCCGCTGGGAATACCTCAAACCCTATCCGCAGCTGATCGTCGCCGACGGGGCCAAGGTCTGGGTCCACGACCCGGATCTGAAGCAGGTCACCGTCCGCGCGCAGGGTGCCGAGGAGCAGAACAGCCCGCTCGCCGCGCTGATCGATCCGCAAAAACTCGAACGCGATTTCGTCGCCCGCGATGCCGGCAGGCAGGGCGATCTCGAATGGCTGGAACTCACTCCGAAACAGACCGAAGGCGCCAGTTTCCAGCGCGCGCGCCTGGGGTTCGACGGTCGCGGCCTGGCGCGGATGCAGATCTTCGACGCGCTCGGCCAGCGCACCGAGATCGCATTCACCGGCTGGAAGCGCAATCCCGCATTCCCGTCCAGCACCTTCCGTTTCACGCCGCCCAAGGGCGTCGATGTCGTCGGTGAGCGATGATGTCCGCCCGTCGCCGTCCGCGCACGCCGGCTTCCGCCGTTGATCGCAGCGTGAACCGTCCTTCGCTCCGTCGCCGTCGCCGTCGCCGCTTCGCGGTGGTGCTGCTCTCCGCCGCGCTCGGCATCGCCGCGGGCGCACAGGCCGCACCGCCTGCTGCGCCCCCGTCGTCGCAGCCCGCCAAGAGCACGAACGTCGCGGCGCGCAACGCCATTGCGCAGGAACGCGAAATCCTCGATAGCGTGGTCGCCGCGTCGCTGGTCGGCGCGCTGTCGGAGGAACTCGGCGGGCGCGCGGTGAAGATCAAGCTCGATCGCGTCGAGGTGCAGACCACCAGCCTGCGCGACCGGCTGGTGAGCGGGCAGGGCATGCTGCAGATCGAGAACGCCAGCGACTGGATCGGTTTCCGCTTCACCACGCTGTACGACGCGATCCTGGAAAGCGCCGGTTACCCCGAACTGAGCATCGGCATCTCCGGGCCCGAAGGGCGCGCGGTACCCAACGATGCGGCCCTGATCCGCGAGCTCGACGACCGCGTCATCGGCATGCTCGGCGAGGAATTCGGGACCCAGCGGGTGCGTCTGCAGCTCGATCGGATCTCCACCGTCGAAACCGGCGCCCGCTACCTGCGCATCGACGCCAACGGCATCGCCGACTTCGGCCTGGACGGCACCGCGCCGACGCGGGTCGAAGGCCTGTACGACCGTCAGGACAATGCCTGGCTGCGGGTCGCCTACGTCCTGGAAGGCACGCCGCCGGCGGGCCCGCCCGCGCCGGCCGGCGAGGGCTGACGACTCCGGTCGAGGTCCGTGCCTGCTAATGTGACGGGCCCATTCCTGCATCCCTGCGATCTCCGCATCACGTGGCCCCGCAAGGCACTCCCAAATCCGATTCCGGCCTGCTCGACGACGGCGGTCTGCTCGCCGTCGATCGCGATGCCCTGCGCCCGCTCGCCGAGCGCATGCGTCCGCGCACGCTCGACGAGATGGTCGGTCAGCGCCGGCTGCTGGCGCCGGGCACGGCCTTGCGCAGTTCGATCGAATCCGGCCACGTGCACTCCATGGTGCTCTGGGGGCCGCCGGGCTGCGGCAAGACCACGCTGGCGCTGCTGCTGGCGAAATACGCCGACGCCGATTTCCGCGCGATTTCCGCGGTGCTTTCGGGACTGCCCGAAGTGCGGCAGGTGCTGGCCGAAGCCGGGCATCGCTTCGCGGAAGGCCGGCGCACGGTGCTGTTCGTCGACGAAGTGCATCGCTTCAACAAGGCGCAGCAGGACGCCTTCCTGCCGCATATCGAACGCGGCACCATCCTGTTCGTCGGCGCCACCACCGAAAACCCTTCGTTCGAACTGAACTCGGCGCTGCTCTCGCGCTGCCGCGTGCACGTGATGGAAGCGGTCTCCGCCGACGACATCGCCATGGCGCTGCAGCGCGCGCTCGACGACGAGACCCATGGCCTCGGCGGTCGCGGGCTGCGGATCGTGCCGGCGCAGTTGCGGGTCATCGCCAGCGCCGCGGACGGCGATGTCCGCCGCGGGCTGACCCTGCTGGAAATCGCCGCGGAACTTGCGGGCGCGCATGGCGCGGACAGCGAAGGCGCCGCCGGCGATGTCCGCATCGACATGCGAGGCACGATCACCGACGAGATCCTCGCCCAGGTGCTCGCCGACCGCACCCGCCGCTTCGACAAGGGCGGCGAGCAGTTCTACGACCAGATTTCGGCGCTGCACAAGTCCGTGCGCAGCTCGAATCCCGATGCGGCGCTGTACTGGCTGGCGCGCATGCTCGACGGCGGCTGCGACCCGATCTATCTCGCGCGGCGCATGACCCGGATGGCGGTCGAGGACATCGGTCTGGCCGATCCGCGCGCGCTGCAGATGGCCATCGATGCATGGGAAACCTACGACCGCCTCGGCAGCCCTGAAGGCGAACTCGCGCTGGCGCAACTGGTGATCTATCTGGCCAGCACCGCCAAGTCGAATGCGGCCTACACCGCCTTCAAGGCCGCGAAGCGCGATGTCGTCGAATACGGCACCCGGGAAGTACCGCTGCATCTGCGCAATGCGCCGACGAAACTGATGAAATCGATCGGCTACGGCAAGGATTACCGCTACGACCACGATGCCGAGGGCGGCGTCGCGCTGGAGCAGACCGGTTTCCCCGATGCCATGGGCGAACGCGTCTATTACCAGCCGGTGGAACGCGGCATGGAGCTCAAGCTGAAAGAGAAACTCGACCGCCTGCGCGCCGATCGCGCGCGCGCGCGACGCAAGCCGAAGAGCGGCGAATGAGCGTGTGGTGGCAGCAGTTGTTGCTGGTGGCCCTGGGCGGTGCGCTCGGCGCGGTCGGCCGGTTCTGGCTCGGCGGCCTGCTGCTGCGTCAGATCGGCAGCGGCTTCCCGTGGGGCACGCTCGTGGCGAATCTGATCGGCTCCTTCGCCGCCGGCTACATCGCGATCTGGCTGGAAGGCCGCGGCCCGAGCGCGCCGTACTGGCGCGCGTTCCTGATCGTCGGCGTGCTCGGCGCGCTCACCACGTATTCCGCGTTGATGCTGGAATGCCTGCTGTTCGCGAAGTCGGGGCGCAACGGCCTGCTGCTGGGGTATCTGGCGATCACGCTCGTCGCCGGTCTCGCGCTGGTCTCGCTGGGCGCGCGCACCGCCGCAGCGTTCAGGATTTCCTGACCCAGCATCGCGGCCTTCACCGGGTTCCGGCGAGGCCTCTCCCGACGGCGCGCCATCGACGCGATCCCGATCATGGCGGCACGCGCCATCCGGCGCCTGTCGGAGTCAGTCATGAATGTCGTCGTCGCATCAATGCCCGTGTTCCTCGCGCTGTCCCTGAGCATGTCGCCGCCGGCGCATGCGGCTTCGCAGACGATCCATCTCTGCGTCGATGCCCGCGGCGCGAAAACCTATCAGGACGCGCCGTGCGCGGGCGCGCAACGCACGCTCGCGACCCGCGAGTACGCGGTCGCCACGCCGGATCCCGCACTGCTCAAGCGCAGCCGCGAGATCGAAGCGGAGATGGACCGGCGCAATCGCGGCGGCGGCCGCACCGCGATCGTCCGCGGCACGGCGCGCAAACCCGCGGGGCCGTCGCCCTGCGAGGCCGCCAAGGCCAAACGCAAGGCGACGTTGGACAAGGTCGGGCTGAAGCGCACCTTCGATCTGTTGAGCCAGCTCGACAACGAGGTCTGGGCGGTGTGCAAGGGTTTCTGATCGTCGTCGGGCCGCAACGCATCGGTGGTCGCCGGACGAGAGCGGCCGACGTCCGGCGTGGATCGGCGATCAGACCGTCGTGCGCTCCGCCTCGATCCGCGCGATCTCCGCCTGCAACAGTTCGGGATGCAGCGCGAACTGATCGCTCTGCAGCAGCGCGCGGCCGGCCTCGGTCACCCGGATCCGCTCGACCTGCAGCAGCGGGCCGTCGCGGAACAGCTCGATGTAACTGTCGAGCACACCGGTGAGCGTGCCCTGCGCGGTGTCGGGTGCGGCGAGGATCAACTGCAGGCCCAGCGAACGCAGATACTGGGTCGTGGCGCGCGCATTCTGGGCGTCGATCTTGTCGCCGAACTCGTCGAGCATGATCAGCCCGAGTCCACCGAGCTGGCCGTCGCGCTTGCCGTAGGCCGCGGCCAGCGCCGCGCCCGCGATCACGTACATCGGCGCGCGGTGCTCGCCGCCGGAGCCGGAACGCATGCGTTCGCTGAGCGTGCCGATGACCCGACCGTCCTGCTGGATGTTCACCTCGAAGGCGAAGAACCGACGGTAGTCGTCGAGCGGCGAGGGCGTGCCGGCCTTGCCGCCGACCTTGTCCTCGATGATGTCGCGGAACGCCGCAGGCACGTCGCCGGCGCTGCCGAACAGCGTGTCGGCCTCGCCCACGTCGGCGACCTTGAGAATGAAGCGGTGAAGGTCCTTGAACTCCGGCGCGACCTCGCAGCGGAACTGGTAGCGCTCGTTGTTGGAAAACGCGGGACTGCCGAGCAGGGTGCGATTGAGCGTGCGGATCTGCTGTTCGAGACGCTTGAAGTTGTCGTACAGCGCCGACGCGACGTTGCTGCGGAAGGTCTCGACCGCGGTCGCGTACGCCTCGTCGGCGCGGGCCTGGTGCTGCACCAGCTCGGTGCCCTGCAGGTGCGCGATCTCGCCCTGCAGCAGCGCGCCGGCCTTGCGCCAGTCCTGCGGCTCCGCGTCGAGCGCGAGGCCGTGATCCTTCGCGTACTGGGCGAGGCCAGACCACGCTTCCGGCAGCACGCCGTTGAGCGCGCGGTCGGCATCGTCGGCGCGACTCTGGCAGCGCGCGATGCGCTCGGCCAGCGCGGGATGTTTCTCGTCGAGATCGTCGCGATGCTGCTCGACCAGATTCGGATCGACGTCGAGATGACGGAAGGCGTCGACCGCGGCGCGGGCGATCCGGTCGCTCTCCGCGTTCAGGCGTTCGAGCGTGGCCCGCGCTTCGGACACGCGCCCAT
Organism: uncultured Lysobacteraceae bacterium; assembly: GCA_946480825.1. Next base: position 7,872 of record CAMLLG010000073.1, on the reverse strand, counting down.
GCAGCACCGCGTCTTCGCCGACCAGGCGTTCGACCAGCGCGTCGAGCTCGCGGCTGCGGCGATCGAGCGACTGCGCCTGCTCGCTCAGACGCATCAGGTCCGGGTCGACCAACGCGGCGTGATGATCGCGCAGCGCGCGATGGCGCGCGGCGGCTTCGCGATGTTTCAGCAGCAGACCATGGACCGTCTGCGCGGCATGCTCCGGCGTGCCGATCCGCGCCCAGTCGGCGACGCGGGCATCGAGCGCCTGCCACGTCGCTTCGAGACGGCGGATGTCCTGCTCCGCGCGTTCCATGTCTTCGCGCAGCAGCTTGATGCGTTCGCGATTGTCGGACGCGCCGATCTTGAGTTCCGCCGCCGCGGGCAGGCGCAGGCGTTCGACGCCGCCGCCCTTCACGACGAGGCCATCGCGACTGAGCCCCTGTTTCGCCTGCACGACCTCGGCCTCGGTCTCGATGCAGCGCAGTTCGCCCAGTTGGCGGCGCAGATAGGCGACGGCGTCGGTATCGCCGCGGAGCAGGGCGGCCACCTGTCCATCGGAGACGCGGCTCTCGCGCGCCTGCCGGGCCTGTCCGCCGAGCGCGAGCTTCACGCCGTAGACCGCGCGCCCGCCCTGCAGCGAGCGATAGAGCTTCACCGCGCGCTCTTCGTGTTCCGCGGGCACCAGCAGCGCTTCGACATGACTGCGCAGATAGGCCTCGATCGCGCCCTGCCAGGCCGGATCGGTCACCTGCACCAGATCGCAGACCGGGCGGGTGGGGATGCCTTCGTCCTCGAAGTAATGCATCAACCGGATCACGTCGGCGCGCAGTTCGGCCTGACCGGCATGCAGGCGGGTCTGGTTCTGGCGGGCGTTCTTGGCGCGCTGGCGGGCATCGTCGAGTTCGCTGCGCAATTCGTGCGCACGCGCGGCCACCGCGGCCATCGCCGGCGCGGCCCGTGCGGTCGCTTCGAGCAGTTGCGCATGCAGCGTTTCCGGCGCGAACCCGATCTCCGCGTCGGGCGCCAGCTCCGACAACGTGCGATACAGCGCGCCCCATGGCGCGGCGGCGTGCGTCAGTGCGTCGCGGTCGAGGCCGGTCAGATCGAGCTTCGCCACCGCCGCGATCTGGTCGCGCACGAAGCCGGCGTTGCGCATCAACTCGCGCTTGAGCTGCGACAGTTCTTCGCGGTCGCGCGCGGCGATCTCGTCGAACGACGCCTGTTCGCTGTAGCCGCGCACGCCCTGCAGGCGACGCTGCGCGTCCTCCGCCTGCTGGCGCGCGCTGCCGCGGTCGCTGCGCGCCTGTTCCAGCGCGCGCGCCGTACGCTGGCGCGCGTCGTGGGTGGTTTCGAGCGCTTCTTCGGCGGCATTGACCTGTTCCGCGTGCGCATCGCGCCGATATTCGGCGGCGAGCGCGCGATACGACGCCGCGCGTGTCGCCTGCGCGGCGACCTTGCGATACTGCTGCGCCACCGTTTCCGCCGCTTCGATGCGTTTCGCGACCTGTTCGATCTTCTCGCGGATCAGCCGGAACCCTTCGAGCAGCGCGCGGAAACGTCCGATCTCGGTCGGCCGTTCCTCGGCGACCAGCGTCCGCACGAACAGATCGACATCGCCGACCCGCTGCAGATTCAGCGCGTTCTGGAAGGCCTTGCGATACGCGACCGGATCGATCGGGGCGTAGCCCGGCGGGCGCAACTGCTGCAGCAGATCGCGCAGGAAGCGGTCGCTGGTCGCATGCAGCTCGGCCTTGCCGCCGGCGGCCTTGCAGCGCGCGGCGACGGCGCTGCGGAACTGCGCCCACGCCAGCGGCAACTGTTCTCCCTTCACGACTTCGAGATGATCGTCGAGCGTCAGCGCCACCCGCGGCAGCAGGTACAGACCGTGGATGCGATGATCGGGCTCGTTCGCCGACGCGCCCATCGCGATGCCCGCGGTGAGCGTGTCGCCGCTGTCCGTGTCCTCGAACACCAGGCTCAGATAGGTCGTCGCGGTGTCGCGTACGCGGCCGTCGTCGCCGGCGCGATACACGCCGAGGCAGTAGTCGCGGATGCTGCGCGCGCGATGGCTGCCGCCGGCCTGGGCGTTGAAGCGGATCTGGTTGCGGTCGGCGCCCAGCATCACGATCTGCAGCGCGTCGAGCAGCGCGCTCTTGCCCGCGCCGTTCGGGGCGATGATCGCGGTCGTGGCGTCCAGCTCCAGGGTTTCGGCCTGGAACAGGAAGAACTGCACCAGATGGGCGCGCTTAAGCTGATACATCGTCGCTCACCATGGCGTCGTCGGCATCGATCGGAGGATCGATCGCGGAATCGATCGCGGAATCGATCGAGGGGTCGTGGGTTCCGGTCGCGACCGCGACGCTTGCGTTCGTCGTCGTGTCGCCATCGTCGTCGCCGCGTTCGTCGTCGCCACGTTCATCCGCGGCATCGTCGCCGGCATCGTCGAGCGTGTGCTGATCGAGGCGCTGCAGCCATTGCGCGCCGATGATCTCCACGATCGCCGGCCGCACCACGATCCGGAACGGCTGCGGATCGTCCGGTTCGCAGTCGGCGATCCGGCAGACCGACCAGCGCCGCAGCGCGCGCAAGGCTTCGCGCAGTGCGCCGACTTCGGGCATCGGCCGGCCGGTCAGCGCGGAATGGGCTTCCTGCAGATCAGGCAACTCGACGATCACTTCGCCGAGATCCTCGATCTGCCCGAGCCGCATCGCCGCGTCGTAGCGCTGGCGCAACACCAGGATCAACAGCGTCTGTTCGAGCGATACCGGCGTGCCGTCGCCGTGCGTGGGCAACGCGACCACGTAGCGGTAATGCGCGTTGCGTTCGAGGCGCATGCCCAGCGGTTCCAGCGCGGCCGCGAAATCGGCCAGATAAGTTTCGACCAAGTGATATGCGTTGCGGGCAGTGCGATCGCTGCTGTAGAGCACCTGTTCGGTGACCAGACGATACGCCGCCCGCTCGAAATCCTGCGGCACGTACATGCCGCCGGACAGTTGACTCAATGTGGCCCAGGAACGTTTCATGCGGCGGTGACTTTCCGGTCGGAGGGGCTGCCGGTGCGGCGCAGCACGAAGCGCGGCGCATGCAGGTAAGGGTTGTCGGCATCGCCGTCGATCAGTTCGATCCGGAACCCGCGCAGCAGGCGATGCAGAGGGTCGTCCCTGCGCAGGCCGCCGGAACGATGACTGCGCAGCGCGAGCGTGACCAGGGTCTGATAGGCGCGGAAGTCGCCGATCGACGCGATCTCCAGGCTTTCGGACGTCAGCGTTTGCGGTGCCGGGCGATCCTGCGCGTTCCAGTGACGATCGAGATAGCGCGCGAGATCTTCGGGCAGCACCAGACGCACGCGTTTCATCTGTCGCAGAAGGTTCAGTCGCGCCAGTTGTTCCGGCGTGGGCTCGGCGCGGTCGTTGGCGGTGCGCGGGATCGGTCGCGGCCGCGCCCGCGGTGCGCGCAGGCGCTGTTCGTCCATCAGGGCGCCCGGCGCGACCGGCAGTCGCAGCGCATCCGCCGGCGCGGCCAGCGCGCCGCGGCAGGCGCGGTGGAGCAGGGTGTCCAGCTGGTCCGGGGCGCGCAACCTGTAATCGAGGAACGCCAGCGCGCGTCGATTGGCCTGACGGATATCGTCGTCCAGCCGGCCCAGATATTCATCGATGCGATCGATCTCGTGCAGCCGCCGCAGGCTGCGTTCCAGCCTGCGCAGGGCGAGCGCGGGATCGCCATCGGGCACGCGCTCGGCGTACCAGCCCAGCAGGGCGTCCCGCTGCGGCCCATGTTCGATCTCGCGCACCATCCCGAGGATCGAAGCGCGATGCGCCAGCGGGTGGTCCGCATTGTGCAGTTCGGCGTAGTCGCCGACGAACAGCTCGCCCACGTAGCGTTCGAACAGCCGACGCGCGAACTGCGCGGTGCTCTCCGCCCGGCTGAGTTCGGGCATGAGGTCGCGGATCTGCACGCTGATCGCGGAGACGTTCGACAGCAACTGGCGGGCCTGATCGGCGGCTTCGTCGAGGGTGTCGCCGAGCGCCTTGCCCTCGACGATCTGCCGCAGTTGCAGTTCGATCGAGCGCATCTTCGCGCCGACGAAGGCGGGGCCGCGCTCCGAGAAATCGACCAGCAGGGTGAGCAGTCGAGAGACGGCGTGGGTCATCGAGACCATGTCGCGGGCGCCGATCCGCTCCTGGCGGAGCCAGCCGGCCTGGCGGAACCGCTCGTAGACGGCCGCGGCGCGAACCGCCAGCGGACTGTCCGGCGCATCGGTGTCGTCGCTGTCCCAGGGGTCGTCGGTCAGCAGGTAACGTTCGATCGCGGACACGATCTCGCGCCGCGGGAAGCCGGTGCTGGGCGGCATCGGCGCGTCGGGGCCGAAGAATTCGTCGGACAGACGGCACAGCAGCCGCCAGTAGTGCCTGCGGTTGGGCGAGGCCAGCGGACCGAACAGACCTTCGGGGAGCACGGAGAACAGGGCGGTCTCCGCCGGCGAAGCACTCAAATCGGAACACTCCCGGAACGATGGCCGCTGGCGCGGCAGGTCGGCGATTATCCCAAAAAAGCGCGGAGATCGCGGCTCTCGGGCGCGGCCACGGCGGAAGCCTCGGATCATTGTTTCCGGAGATGCCCCGGCGCCCGGACGACGCGCGTCGCCGCTCGGCATGGCCGGGCTTCCGGCACGCTTCCGCGGCTCGTGGGCTCGTCTATACTCCCCCCACTTTCCGCAGGGCTGCCCATCCTCGCGCCTCCCGGCGCAGATCGACGCCAGCAGATCAACGCAGGCAGATCGAAGCAAGAAGATCGAAGCAAGGAGCAAGATGAGGCTGTTCGCGATTTCCGATGTCCACATCGATTACCCCGACAACGCCCACTGGATCGATCAGGTCTCGAACGAGGACTATCGCGACGATGTCCTGATCCTGGCGGGCGACCTCAGCGAGGACCGCCGCCTGCTCGCCTGGTGCTTCGGCCGTTTCGCCGCGAAGTTCCGCCAGGTGTTGTTCGTTCCCGGCAATCACGACCTCTGGGTCAGGCACGATCCGGCCCACATGGGCTCGCTGGAAAAGTTCGATCTGGTGGTGGACATCGCCGCCGACGCCGGCGTGTCGATGTATCCCTACCGCTACGACAATACCGTGGTGGTGCCGCTGCTCGGCTGGTACGACTATTCCTTCGGTGCGCCGGACGACGATCTGCTCAAGCTCTGGATGGACTACCGCGCCTGCCGCTGGCCCGAAGGCTTCGGCCCGAAACAGGTCACCGAACACTTCCTGAGCATGAATCCCGAGTCGATTCCGCACCCGGATCCGGCCGAACGCATCGTCACGTTCTCGCACTTCCTGCCGCGCATCGACCTGATTCCGTTCTTCGTTCCCCGCACCATGCGCCATCTCGACCCCGTGCTCGGCAGCACCGGCATCGAGCGTCAGTTGCGCGCGCTCGGCTCGGATCTGCATGTCTACGGGCACAGCCACATCAATCGGCGGGTGCGGCTCGACGGCGTGACCTACATCAACAACGCCTTCGGGTACCCGCAGGAAAGCGCGATCGCGGCACGACGGCTGATCGAGATCGTCGACGATCCATGACGCGGGTGTCGCGTCGTGGCCATGCGCCAGGCGCGGGCAGACCCGCGACGCGCGACGCTCAGCAGAGTTCGGAACGCCTCAGGAACGGCGCGATCACCGGCATTTCGTGGCTGAGCGGCGTGAATTTTCGCATCGAGATCGTCGGCGCCGCGTCGACGCCCCGCTCGGCGCAGATCGCCATCAGGTAATCGGGCGTCGGCCGGTATTGCCAGAAACTCCAGCGGTCGGCCTGGTCTTCGAGATCCGGATCGATGCTGATGCTCACCGCATTGTGGTCCGGGAATCTGAAGCTGAAACGATCCAGCGGCAACGACAGACCCATGCCGCGCGCCTTGATGTAGGACTCCTTGAAGGTCCAGTACTCGAAGAAGCGGTCCTGCCGGCGTTCCGGCGGCACGCACGCCAGCTCGGCGACTTCGCTGGCGGAAAAGAAATGTTCCGCCACATCCAGCGACACGGCGCGGGCGGCGACGTTCTCGACATCGACACCCAGCTCGCGACCGCGGGTGACGGCGAGCGCGATCAGACCGCGGGTGTGCGAGAGATTGAAGCACAGGCCGCGCGCCTGGGCTTCGGCGTCCACGATCGCGTCGGCGATCACCGGGCGGCCGTACGCATTCTTGGTGAACGCCCAGTGCTCCGGAGCGATCGGCGCATAGCGCGAAAGCAGCATGCGGAGCATCGCGCGGGTGACCAGATAACGCTTGCGATCGTCCGCGAAATAGAAACGGCGTTCCTGTGCGACTTCTTCGTCGCTCAACAGCAGGCGCAGTCTGGCGAGCTGCCGGTCGTCGACGATTTCGTCGTAATAGGTGAGCCAGACGTCGATGTCCTGACGGTTGGTCGCATGGGCCGCATGGGCCTTCGGCAAGAGCATGGGTGCAGACATTCTTCCTATCTCGTCGTTGCACGAATTTCGCTTGAAGGGGGGTGGTGAAACTCCTGCTGGATGCTTTCCCCCAAAAACATCATACCTGTAAACACGGTGAATAGGCGTCATTCCGGCCAATCGGTCCCGCGAATCGGTCGATGTGCGGAGTTTGTCCTCTCTAACGGCATTGATGCGTTTGCATTCCCACGGGTGTCATGCGACGCGGTCATCATCCGTCGATCATTCATCTTCAGGGTCCCGCCGGATGAGATTCGCGGGACGCCGGATCCATTGAAAAGGTTTTCATGCCGGGATCGGGCCCAAGTCGGAATTTGTTGAAAAGGTTTTCAAGTCATGGATGAACCGCTCCGCGCGTTGACAATCTTCGGGATGGTCTGGTTAGATGGATATGGGGAACCAGAGCCGAGCGCGGTGCAGGACTACGACGACCGCAATGCGTCGTCGCGATCGAATTTCCTGGGAAACCCGACGAATATGGAGTTTGGATGCGCGTCTCATGCGCGGCTTCGCCGTGCTTTCTTGAAGGATCAAGCATTGGGCGTCTATGTCTTCTGAAGTGCCAACTCCCTTCGATCGGACTTGTCGACCCGTCCCGGGTCGTCCGCCGCAGGTCATCGGTGTCGCACCGGGGGGGCCGGAACTCGGCGATGGAAGGCCGCACTTCGCGCTCGTCGATGGACGCGCCTTCCGGACCATGCTCGTCGGGGCGGGCGTCGCGATCGAAGCCGGGGCGATCGGCCTGTCCGCGCAGAAAGCTGAACGCACGATCGAGGCGCGAGCGACCGCAGGCGCGCTCGACAGCCTGCCGCTGTCCGGGAAGGTGCGCGATTGCCCGGGTCACGGCGCATCCGGAGGATGCGCATTCAAGGGATATCCAGGCGATGCGGTGATCGCCCCATGAATTCAACGGACATGAACGCAGTGGACACGCACGCAGTAGACAGCCACGACTCTTCCCTGTTCTCCGCCTCCGCACTCGATGCCGCACAACTGCCTGCCGAAGCCGAACGCCTGGCCACGGCGATCGTGGCGGCCGAACTGCGCGGATTGTTCGCGGATGCGCAGGGCGATTGCACGCCCGCCGACGCCATCGCCACCCTGCGCCCGTCGTACGGCCGATGGCTGGTCGCCACCCTGCGTCACCTCGAACGCCACGAACTGTTGACAGTCGATACGCAACGCTGCCACTTCGCGGCCACCGAACCGCTGCACGCGCTGTGGTTGCGCTGGGAAGACGCGATGCAGGTCTGGGGCGCCAACGCCAATCATCGCGCTTATCTCAAGCTGATCGAAGCGTGCCTGCGCAACCTGCCGGACATCCTCACCGAAGCCGTTCCCGCGACCGACGTGATGTTTCCCGAGTCCTCGATGCACATGGTCGAGGGCATCTACAAGCACAACCTGATCGCCGATTACTTC
>CAMLLG010000072.1 GCA_946480825.1 uncultured Lysobacteraceae bacterium | reverse complement strand
CCGGTGCGCCTGCTGCGCGCCGATGCGTATCCGACTCGGGAGCTCAAGGACGAGCGCTTCCTCGCGATCGTGATCAGCACCCAGGGCGACGGCGATCCGCCGGACGACGCCCGCGCGCTGGTCGAATTCATCGACGGCAAGCGCGCGCCGAAGCTGCCGCAGCTGCGCTTCGCGGTGCTCGGCCTCGGCGATTCCAGCTACCCGCAGTTCTGCGCCATCGGCCAGCGCCTGGACACCCGTCTCGAAGCCCTCGGCGCGCAGCGCTGGATCGCGCGCGGCGACGCCGACCTCGACATCGACACCGTGGCCGCGCCGTGGTCGACGACGCTGTTCGCCGAGGCGAAGGATGCGCTGAAGCCGAAATCTCCGGCGCTGACCCTCGCCAGCGTGACCCCGCTGCGTCCGCATGCGCCGGCCCCGTCGGCGTGGACCCGCGAACGCCCGTTCGCCGCCGAACTGCTGGCCAACCTGCCGATCACCGGCCGCGGTTCCGATAAAGACATTCGCCATCTCGAACTGTCGCTGGCCGACAGCGGTCTCGACTACGAGCCCGGCGACGCGCTGGGCGTGTGGATCGAGAACCCGCCGGCGCTGGTGCAGGCCATCGCCGAAGCGCTCGATCTCGACGCCGACGCTCCGGTGACCCACGGCAGCGACACCCTGCCGCTGCGCGAATGGCTGGGCCGCAAGCGCGAGATCACCCGGCTCAGCCGCCCGTTCGTGGCCACCCACGCCGCCCACGCCGGCAGCGAAGACCTCAACCGCCTGCTGGCCCCGGATCAGCGCGAAGGCCTGACCACGCTCATGGCCGGTTCGCAGATCGTCGACCTGCTGCGCGAACATCCCGGCGCGTGGACCGCCGAGCAGTTGATCGAAGCCCTGCGCCCGCTGCAGCCGCGGCTCTATTCCATCGCTTCCAGCCGCAAGGCCGTGGGCGACGAAGCCCATCTCACGGTCGCCCATGTCCAATACCTGCACGGCGACGCGCTGCGCTGGGGCGCGGGTTCGCACCATCTCGCCACCCGCGAGGAAGGCTCATCGCTGCCGGTCTTCATCGAACGCAACGAACGCTTCCGCCTGCCGGCCGACGCCGCGCGCGACGTGATCATGATCGGCCCGGGCACCGGCGTCGCTCCGTTCCGCGGCTTCGTGCAGGAGCGCGAGGTCACCGGTGCCGGCGGCCGCAACTGGCTGCTGTTCGGCAACCCGCACGCGCGCACCGATTTCCTCTATCAGGTCGAATGGCAGGACGCGCTGAAGCGCGGCAGCCTGCACCGCCTCGATCTGGCGTTCTCGCGCGACCAGGCGCAGAAGGTCTACGTGCAGCACAAGCTGCGCGAGCACGGCCGCGAGCTGTACGCCTGGCTTGAGAACGGCGCCCACCTCTACGTCTGCGGCGACGCCACGCGCATGGCCAAGGACGTGCATGCGGCGCTGCTCGACGCCATCGCGGTTCACGGCGGCAAGTCCGCCGAGGACGCCGCGGACTATCTCAACGCGCTGCAGGCGCAGGGCCGCTACGCGCGGGACGTGTACTGAGATGAGCGCGCATTCGGTCGAGGACATCAAACGCCAGAGCGGCCGCCTCCGCGGCACGCTGCAGGCGTCGCTGGCGAACCAGATCACCGGCGCGCTGGCCGAGGACGATCAGACCCTGATCAAGTACCACGGCAGCTACCAGCAGGACGACCGCGACGTGCGCGACGAGCGCCGCCGCCAGAAGCTGGAACCCGATTTCTCGTTCATGATCCGCACCCGCACGCCGGGCGGCGTGGTGTCGCCGGCGCAGTGGCTGAAACTCGACGCGATCGCGACCACCTGGGCCGAGCGCGGCCTGCGCGTGACCACCCGCCAGGCGTTCCAGTTCCACGGCGTGATCAAGCGCGACCTGAAGAAGACGATGCAGGCGATCAACGCCGCGCTGATCGACACGCTCGCCGCCTGCGGCGACGTCAACCGCAACATCGCGGTCGCCGCGAATCCGCATCTGTCGCGGGTGCACACCACGGTGCAGGCGCAGGCCGAGGCGCTGTCGAAGCACCTGCTGCCGAACAGCCGCGCCTATTACGAAATCTGGCTGGACGAAGAGAAGGTCGCCGGCAGCGGCGAAGAAGAGGAACCGATCTACGGCGCGGTCTATCTGCCGCGCAAGTTCAAGATCGGCTTCGCGGTGCCGCCGTCGAACGACATCGACGTCTTCGCGCAGGATCTCGGCTACATCGCCGTGATCGAGGACGGCAGGCTCGCCGGCTACAACGTCAGCGTCGGCGGCGGCATGGGCGCCACCCATGGCGACCCCGAGACCTATCCGCGCCTGGCCAACGTCATCGGCTTCATCGCGCCGGACCAGGTGATCGCGGTCGGCGAAGCCGTGGTCACCACCCAGCGCGACTGGGGCAACCGCGCGGTCCGCAAGCGCGCCCGCCTGAAGTACACGATCGACGATCACGGCCTGGACGCATTCAAGGCCGAAGTGGAGCGTCGCGCGGGCCTGACGTTCGCACCGGCGCGGGCGTTCGCGTTCGATCACAACACCGACGTCTTCGGCTGGTCCCAAAGCGACGACAGCATGGGCGACGAAGGCCTCTGGCATCTCAACCTGCGGATCATCGCCGGCCGCATCTGGGACCGCGACGGCCTGCGCCATCTCAGCGGCCTCCGCGAGATCGCGCGCCTGCTCGACATCGCGCACGACCGGCCCGCCGGCCAGGCGCCGGAATTCCGCCTCACCGCAAACCAGAACCTGCTGATCGCGAACCTCGACGCGGCCCAGCGCGACGCCGTCGACGCGCTGGTGCGCGACTACGGCCTCGACACCCACGTCGCCGCCTCGCCGGTGCGCAAGGCCGCCCTGGCCTGCGTCGCCCTGCCGACCTGTGGCCTGGCGATGGCCGAAGCAGAACGCTATCTGCCCGCATTCGTCGATCGCATCGACGCGCTGCTGGCGAAGAACGGCCTCGACGGCGCCGATCTGCACATCCGCCTCAGCGGTTGCCCGAACGGTTGCTCGCGGCCGTATCTCGGCGAGATCGCGCTGGTCGGCAAGGCGCCCGGCCGCTACAACCTGATGATCGGCGCGGACCATCGCGGCCAGCGCCTCAACACGCTGTACCGCGAGAACATCGACGAAACCACCATCCTCGACACGCTCGATCCGCTGTTCCGGCGCTATGCCGCCGAACGCGAAGCGGGCGAACGCTTCGGCGATTTCCTCGTCCGCGGCGGCATCGTTTCCATCGACAGTACCGGCAGCAGGACGCTGCCTTTGGAGTTGGTCGCATGAGCCTTCCGGATCCCGTCACCGCCGCCGAGTCGCCGCAGGCGCTCGCCGAACTGAACCAGTGGCTCGCCGCGCGCAGCGCGGAAGCGCGCGTCGCCTGGGCGGTCGAACACCTCGCCGGCAATCACGCGCTGTCGTCGAGCTTCGGCGCGCAGGCCGCGGTCGCGCTGCACATGACCACGCAGGCGAAGCCGGACATCCCGGTGATCCTGGTCGACACCGGCTACCTGTTCCCGGAAACCTACCGCTTCGTCGACGACCTCACCGAGCGTCTGTCGCTGAATCTCAAGGTCTACCGGCCGCAGGTGGGCATCGCGTGGATGGAAGCGCGTCACGGCAAACTCTGGGAAAACGGCGTCGAAGGCATCCAGCGCTACAACCTGCTGCGCAAGGTCGAACCGATGCAGCGCGCCCTGCGCGAACTCGGCGTGCGCACCTGGATCGCCGGCCTGCGCCGCACCCAGTCCAGCAGCCGCACCGGCATCGATTTCCTGCAACTGCGCGATGGCCGCTGGAAACTGCACCCGATCGCCGACTGGACCGACCGCGACGTGTGGAAATATCTCGAAACGCACGACCTGCCCTATCACCCGCTGTGGCACGAAGGCTACGTCTCGATCGGCGACATCCACACCACGCGGCGGCTGGAAGACGGCATGGTCGAGGAAGACACCCGTTTCTTCGGCCTCAAGCGCGAATGCGGCCTGCACGAAGACTGGAACGAACTCGCGAAGAGCGCGTGATCGCGCATCGCGGGCTCAGGGCCGATCGATCGTCGGATCTTCGTTCGCGGTGGTGAACACGCTGGGCTGCGCCGCCAGCGCCGTGGCCCACTGTTCCTCGAACCCGACCGGCACGGCGACGATGACCGGCGTTCCCGGCGTGTTGCGGATCGTCGTCAGCGAAAATTCCTTGAGCAGGGCGTCCAACTCGGATTCGCGTCCGGGTCGCGGCGTCACCAGCACGGCGCCCTGACCCCAGAGGCTGTCGTAATCCTTGTCGCGGCTGCGCTCGTATTCCGTGCCGTGCACGATCAACGTGGTGCCGCTGTAACGCACGGCCCCATCGCTGCAGGCGGACAACGACAGCGATACCGCGAGCGCCAGGGCGCACAGGAAACGGCGGGATGGTTCCGGAAGCGACATGCTGATGTTTCCCTTATCGTGCGATCAGGCGATCGACTGCAGCATAGCCGATGCCCGGCATCGCAATGCGCGTCAGCGTCGTCGCAGCGCCGGCAACAGCAGTGCCCGCATCACCAGCACTGCGCCCAACAGCGCGAACGGCAGACTCAGCCACTGACCGACGCTGAACGCCTGGCCGGCCTCGTAGGCGGCCTGCGGCGTCTTGAAAAACTCGATGACGATCCGCGCGACGAAGGTCAGCAGCAGACACAGCCCGGTCAACAGCCACGGCGGTGGCGTGCGCGCGAAACGCCGGTACACGACGGTCAACGCGACGAAGATCAGCGCATAGGCCGCCGCTTCATACAATTGCGCGGGATGCCGCGGTACGGCATCGATCGCCTCGAACACCACGCCCCATGCGCCGCCGGTCGGTTCGCCGGCGATTTCGGAATTGAGGAAATTCGCGATGCGGATGCAGACCGCGGCCAGCATCGCCGGCATCGTCACCCGGTCGAGCAACCACGGCAACGGCATCCGCGGCTGCGCGCCGCGGCGGGACAGCCACAGGCCGATCACCAGCCCGATCATGCCGCCGTGGCTGGCCAGCCCGCCTTCCCAGATGCGCAGGATCGCGAGCGGGTTCGCCAGGTAATACGCGGGCTCGTAGAACAGGCAATGCACAAACCGCGCGCCGACGATGCTGCCCAGCAGCGCGTACATCAGCAATCGCTCCGCCTGCTGCGGCGCCACGCCCTCGGCCTTGAACATCCTCGCCAACAGCAGCTGGCCGGCGAAGAAACCGCCGACGAACAACAGCCCATACCAGCGCACCGTCAGCGGACCGAGCGAGAACAGGACGGGATCGAAGGACCAGTGCAGGATCATGGCGCGGGGCGGCAGCGACGGAGACGAGGCTGCGGATCATGCGCGCGCGGCGCGGCCTTGTCGAACCTGTGCGATGACAGGAATCGATTTGCGGATGCCTCGCGACTACGGCGGAAGACGCTCAGGGCGCCCGGTGCCGCGGCAGGGATAGCGATACGACCGCCGCGACCGCGACCAGACCCGCGGAGACGGCCAGGCACATCGCCAGTCCGTAGGACTGGAACAACCAGCCGGACAGCAGCGTGCCGAGCAGGCGGCCCATCGCGTTCGCCATGTAATAGAAACCGACATCCAGCGAGACGCCGTCTTCGTTGGCGTAACTGACGATCAGATAGCTGTGCATCGACGAGTTGATCGCGAACAGCATGCCGAAGATCGTCAGGCCCGCGACCAGCACGGTCTGCGCCGAGGCGCCCTGCGCCAGCAGCAAGGCCATCGCCGCGGGAATCGCCGCCAGCGCCAGCGCCCACGCGAACGCCGCACGACCGTCCGGCACCTTGCCGCTTCGGCGGCCGGTGAAACCGCTCGTGAAATACGGCGCGATCGACTGCACGATGCCGTAACCGATGATCCAGGCGGCGAGGAACCCGCCCACCTGCCAGAAATCCCAGCCCAGCGACGTCGACAGGAACACCGGCAACGCGACCACGAACCACACGTCGCGCGCACCGAACAGGCACAGGCGCGCCGCCGACAGCCGATTGATCGCCGCGCTCTTCGAAAACAGATCGCGGAATTTCGGTTTGGACTTGGCCTTGCCCAGATCCCGCTTCAACAACATCAGGCTCAGCAGCCAGACCACCAGCAGCGCGCCGGCCATGATCCCCACGGCCGGCGCGAAACCCACCGTGGTCAGCAGGGCGCCGCCGAGAAAGAAGCCGACGCCCTTCAGTGCGTTCTTCGAGCCGGTGAGCGCGGCGACCCAGCGGAACAGCACGCCCTGGCGGTCGCCCGGCACCAGCAGCTTGATGCTGCTCTTGGCGCTCATCTTGTTGAGGTCCTTGGCGATGCCCGACAACGCCTGCGCCGACATCACCCACGGCACGGTCAACCACGCGCCGGGCACCAGCAACATCGACAGGGCCATGATCTGCAGCGCCAGACCGATGTGCATGGTGCGATTCAGGCCGATGCGCGCACCCAGCCAGCCGCCGACCAGATTGGTGACGACGCCGAAGATTTCGTAGAACAGGAACAGCATCGCGACCTGCAGCGGGCTGTATCCGAGCGAATGGAAGTGCAGCACCACCAGCATCCGCAGCGCGCCGTCGGTGAGCGTGAACGCCCAATAGTTGCCGGTGATCAGCAGATACTGGCGAACGTCGGGCGAGAGGCGCGACATCGGGGACCTCACCTCCGGGGGCTGCGCCGGCATGCGATCACCCTGCCTGGCCGACCAGGCGCACGAGTTCGGCGGTGCGATTCACGTAGCCCCACTCGTTGTCGTACCAGGCGTAGATCTTCACCTGCGTGCCGTTGATCACCATCGTCGACGGAGCATCGACGATGCCGGAGCGCGGATCGGTCTGGAAATCGATCGACACCAGCGGCCGCGTCTCGTAGCCGAGAATTCCCTTCAATTCGCCTTCGGCCGCGGCCCGCAACAGGGCGTTGACCTCATCGACCGTGGTCGCACGCTCGACCTCGAACACGCAGTCGGTCAACGACGCGTTCGTGAGCGGCACCCGGACCGCGTGACCGTCCAGGCGACCCTTCAGTTCCGGAAAAATTTCCGCGATGGCGGTGGCGGAGCCGGTCGAAGTCGGAATCAGACTGCTGCCGCAGGCGCGGGCGCGACGCAGATCTTTGTGCGGCGCATCGACGATGACCTGGGTATTGGTAAGGCTGTGGATCGTGGTCAGGCTGCCATGGCGGATGCCGATGCCCTCATGGATCACCTTGACCACCGGCGCCAGGCAGTTGGTGGTGCAGGACGCGGCCGAGACGATGCGATGCGATGCGGGATCGAAGCGCTTGTGATTCACGCCCATCACCACGTCCAGCGCGCCCGCCGATTTCACCGGCGCGGTGACCACGACGCGCCGCACGCCCTGATCCAGATACGGCTGCAGCACATCCGGCTTGCGGAATTTGCCGGAGGCTTCGATCACCACGTCGCAGTCCGACCAATCGGTCGCGGCGATGTCCCTGTTGCGGGTGAGCGGAATGCGAAGCCCATCGATGACCAGCGCATCGCCGTCGTGCGTCGCCTCGTGGCGCCAGCGTCCGTGCACCGAATCGAAATTCAGCAGATGCGCGAGCGTCGCCGCATCGCCCGCGGGGTCGTTGATGTGGACGAACGTCAGCGCGGGATCGTCCCAGGCGGCGCGCAGCGTCAAGCGTCCCATGCGGCCGAAGCCGTTGATACCGATGCGTAGGGTCATGATCGAAGGTCCGTGGTCGCGTGTCGGAAAAGGAAAGGATTCGGGCGTTCACTGCCGCAGGCGGCGCATGCGCCGCGTTCGTGTCGACACCGTCACGGCCGGCAGCCTTTGGCCGCGGCCGACGACGACGACGGCAGACACTCCCCTTCGGGATCGCCGGCGCAGCAGTTGTGGGTCAGAAAATCGATCAGGGCATTCATGGCGTCGAAATCGGCGCGGTAGCGGATCTGGCGCCCGCGCTGTTCGCCGCGGATCAGGCCGGCCGCACCCAGTTCCTTGAGATGGAAGGACAGCGTGGCCCCGGGCAACGACAGACGTTCGGCGATCTCGCCGGCCAACCGCCCGTCGCGACCGGCCTCGACCAGCAGACGGAAGACCGACAGCCGGGTGCCCTGCCCCAGAGCGGCCAATGCGAGGGTGGCGTCTTTGAGTTCCATATTTCCAGAATCGTCGAATTCAAAAAGCATGGCGGGGTGATGTGACCGTTCTGCGACAGTCGCGAGGATTTTTAGGCCATCGATGCAGGGCGCCCGCGCGGGCGCCCGACCGTCATGGGTCTGCGATCAGATGACGCGGCGACGGGATTGCGACTCTGCGCTCGTGACGATCCACGGCGCTGAGATGAACGGCGCAAGGACAGACGCCCGGTGGCGGCCGATCGCATCGCGCCCGGTCAGCGCCTCACAGTCCCGCCGCATGCCGCCATAGCGCCCGGTTCAGCGGCGCGAGTTTCCCGACCAGGCCCAATGCATGGCCGCGCAGCAGCGTCGGCGCGACCGCGTCGTTCGAGAACACGCGGTTGATCAGGCCGAAGGCGTGGGCGGAGGCGGTGGCATCGCTGCGGCGGGCGCGGGCCCAGCGCTGCAAACGATGCGGAGCGGTCCAATCGACCTTGCGCGACTGCGCATCGGCGACGGACGCGCGCAGCGCGCTCACGTCGCGCAGGCCGAGGTTCACGCCCTGCCCGGCCAACGGATGCACGACATGCGCGGCGTCGCCGATGGCGAGCACGCGGCCGGCGACGTAGGCGTCGGCGAGCTGGCGACGCAGCGGGAAGGCGACGCGCGGCGTCAGCGGACGGCATGCGCCGAGGCGCGAGGCGAAGGCGCGGGTGAGTTCTTCGGCGAACATCGCATCGTCCAGCGCGGCCACGCGCACGGCCTCGTCCTCGGGCAGCGTCCACACGATCGAACTGACGTTCGCGGCCTCCGGCCAAGGCGCGCACGGCAGGAACGCCAGCGGCCCGGTCGGCAGGAAACGTTGCCAGGCGGTGTCTTCGTGCGGACGTTCGGTGGCGACGTAGGCGACCACCCCGCGCTGCGCGTAATCCTCGGTCTTCGTCGCGATGCCCGCGAGCGCGCGCAGGGTGGAACGACCGCCGTCGGCGGCGATGGCGAGGCGCGCTTCCACGCGCAGACCGTCGTCGAGTTCGAGGGTCGCGCTGCCGTCGGGCGCATCGGCGGCGTCCTGTTCCAGCGCGGCCACCTTCGCGCCGCAGCGCAGGACGACATCCGACTTGCGCAGCGCCGCCCACAGGCGATCCTGCAGCAACGCATGTTCGATGATCCAGCCGAGCTGGGTCACCGCGAAGGCATCGGCATCGAATCGCAGTTCGTCGCCGCCGGCCGCATCCCATACGCGCATGCGCCGATACGGATACGCACGCCCCGCGGTCACCGCGTCCCACACGCCCATCGATGCGAACAGCGCGGCGTTGTCGGGCGCGAACGCATAAACCCGAAGATCGGGCGCATCGTCCGACCAGGCCGGCGGCTCGGCCTGTTCGATCAACGTGACCTGCAGGCCCTGCTGCGCCAGCGCCAGCGCGCAGGCGGCGCCGACCACGCCACCGCCGACGATGGCGACATCGGCACGACGCCCGGAAGCACCGCGACGTTCGAGACTGCGACGGGTCATGCGGCAACTCCATGGCCAGATTGCGGCCGGCTCGATTGCGGCCGGCACAGTTGCGGAACGTCTCCGCGGTAACCCATCGCGCCGCCGACGAGGAGCGCGCGCAATGCGGCGTCGTGATCGATGGCGAACAGACCCAGACTGCGCAGCGGCGACATCAGCGGGACGGCATTCGATGTCGACCGCGCGAGACCGTCGGAGAACGCGAGCGTGCGTTCGCGGTCGTCGCGGCGGCGCCGCGCGTAGGCGGCGAGCATCGCGTCGCCGCCGATGTCCTCGCCGCGCGCGCGCGCGGCATCGATGCATTCGACCAGGGTCAAGGCATCGCGCAGACCGAGATTGAAGCCCTGCGCGCCGATCGGGTGCAGGGTCTGCGCGGCGTTGCCGATCAGCACGGCGCGCAGCGCGACCAGGCGCTCGGCGAGCACGCGCACGATCGGATAAGCGCTGCGCGGGCCGATCGACAGCAAGCGGCCCGCACGCCAGCCGAACGCGCGCTGCAGGCGGTCGAGATAGGCGGCATCGCCGAGGACGGCGACGGTTTCGACCTCATCGCTGGCGACGCCGTGGATGGTGCCGTAATGACCATCGCCGCGCGGCAGGATCGCGGTCGGGCCGTGATCGGTCAGGCGCTCCCAGGCGGTGCCGTCGGGCGCACGTTCGCCGCGCGCCCGGGCCACGAACAGGGTCTGGCCGTAATCGTGACGTTCCGTCGCAATGCCCAGGGCGTCGCGCACCGCGCTGGCGGTGCCGTCGGCGGCGACCACCAGCTTCGCGGCGATCAGGCGCTCGCCGTCGTCGGTGGCGACCCGGACCCGGCGCAGGCCGTCGCCGTTGTCCGTCGCGAAGCCGACGAAGCGCGCGGGACGATGGCGCACGAGCCGCGGCAGATCGGCGAGCTTCGATTCCAGGGCCTCGCCGAAATCGCGCGCCACCACGACCTGGCCGAAGGCGTCGCGACCGTAATCCCGCGCATCCAGCAACACCCGGCCGAAATCGCCGGCACGGGTGATATGGATGCGGGCGATGGCGCCGGTGGGCGCGCGCAGGCGCGGCAGCACGTCGAGCGCGCACAGCGCGTGGACGCTGGCTTCGGCGAGACTGAGATTGCGCTGATCGAACACCGCCGGCAGCGCGCCCGCGGGTGCGGCTTCGAGCAGACCGACCCTCAGTCCGTGCGCATGGCCGGCTTCGTGGCCGAGACGCTCGAGCGCGATGGCGAGACTGGCGCCGACCAGCCCACCGCCCACGATCAGGACATCGTGCACGGCGTCGGGGACCGCCGCGGCGGGCGGAGACGCGGAAGGTGCCGGGGCCTGCGGCACGGGGTCGGGCGGAGACATTGCGTTATGCTAACGCCTCCGTGTCCTCTCCCGCCTGCGACCGCCGATGACCGCTTCCGCTTCCCCTTCTTCTTCCGGCCAAGCTTCCTCCGGCCACGGCCCCCGCGGTCTGCTGGCGCCCGGCCCGCTGATGCTGGCCGCGATGATCGCCCTCGCCGCGCTCAGCCGGCTGCTGCCGCACCCGCCGAATTTCTCGCCGGTGGAAGCCATGGCCCTGTTCGGCGGCGCGTATTTCGCCCACCGTGGCTGGGCCGTCGTCGTTCCGCTGATCGCGATGGTGCTGTCCGACGTGGCGCTGGGCCTGATCCACGGCGGCACCTATCTCGACTACGTCGCCAGCCTCGGCTTCTGGTCGGTCTATCTGTGCATCGCGCTGTCCTCGATCATGGGCTTCGGCCTGCGCGGCCGGGTCAACGGCGCCAACGTGCTGGGCTACTCGCTCGCCGGCTCGGTGCTGTTCTTCGTGGTCACCAACTTCTTCACCTGGTTCGGCGGGACGATGTACCCGCAGACCGGCGCCGGCCTGGTCGCGGCCTACGTCGCCGCGATCCCGTTCTTCCAGTGGACCGTGCTGGGCACGCTGTTCTACTCCGCGCTGCTGTTCGGCGGCTTCGCGCTGCTGCGTCGCCGGGCACCGGTGCTGCGGGCGCAGACGGTCTGAAATGTGTCATCCCGAACGTATGTGAGGGATCTGCTGTTATTCCCTCACCTGAGCAGAAGCAGATCCCTCCGCCGGGCGAGCCGGCGTTCGGGATGACAGGAATTTTCCGCACATGGGCAACCGTCTCTCCAAGATCTACACCAAGACCGGCGACGACGGCACGACCGGGCTCGGCGACGGCAGCCGGGTGGCGAAGGATTCGGCGCGGGTCACCGCGTACGGCACGGTCGATGAAGCCAACTCCGCGATCGGCGTGTTGCTCGCCTGCGATCTCCCCGACGACATCCGCGCACTGCTGACCACCGTGCAGCACCAGATGTTCGATCTCGGCGGCGAGCTGTGCATTCCCGGCCACGCCGCGATCGAGGACGCCGACATCGAGCGGCTCGAACAGCAGCTCGATCACTACAACGACCCGCTGCCGCCGCTGAAGGATTTCATCCTGCCCGCGGGCGGCGAAGCCGCGGCGCGTTGCCATCTCGCGCGCACCATCGTGCGTCGCGCCGAGCGCGAAAGCGTGACCCTCTCGCATCACGACGCGGTGCGGCCGCAGGCGATCCGCTATCTCAATCGTCTCTCCGATCTGCTGTTCGTGCTCGCGCGGGTGCTCGCGCGCCGCGACGGGCACGGCGAAGTGCTCTGGCAGCACGAGCGCCGCAAGCCGCAGTGATGGGCCTGCCCGTCTTCAGCCACGGCGCCTGTCTGGCCCACGACACCGGGCCGATGCATGCGGAATCCGCATCGCGGCTCGAAGCGGTGACGCGCGGCCTGCGCGACAGCTATGCCGATCTGGAATGGATCGACGCGCCGCGCGCCAGCCGCGGGCAACTGCTGCGCGTGCATACCGAATCGCTGCTGCATGCGGTGCTCGAAACGAAGCCGCACGATCGCATCTGGCTGGACCCGGACACCGTGCTGTCTCCGTCCTCGGCCGAAGCCGGGCTGCGCGCCGCCGGCGCGGTGGTCGCGGCGGTGAACATGGTGCTCAACGGCGAAGCGAAGCGCGCGTTCTGTGCGGTGCGCCCGCCCGGCCATCACGCCACCACCTGCGCGCCGATGGGCTTCTGCCTGTTCAATTCGATCGCGGTGGGCGCCGCGCACGCGCTCGACAAATTCGGGCTTTCTCGGATCGTCATCGCCGATTTCGACGTGCACCACGGCAACGGCACCCAGGCGATCTTCGATCACGAACCGCGCGTGGTGTTCACCAGCTCGCACCAGATGCCGCTGTATCCCGACAGCGGCCACGTCGGCGACCGCGGCGTCAACAACATCTTCAACGCACCGCTGCCGCCGGGCGCCGGCAGCGAACAGTTCCGCGAGGCGTGGTCGAGCCGACTGCTGCCGCAGCTCGACGCCTTCCGCCCGCAACTGGTGATGATCTCGGCCGGTTTCGACGCCCACCGCCTCGACCCGTTGGCGCAACTGCAACTGGACGCCGCGGACTTCGCGTGGATCACCCGCGAACTCGTCGCCATCGCCGACCGCCACGCCGACGGCCGCGTCGTCTCCAGCCTCGAAGGCGGCTACGACCTGCAGGCCCTGCGCGAATCCGCCATCGCCCACGTCGGCGCGCTGCGGGGCTGAACCCGGGCATCCCCGGCCGCGTTGCCCCCCCGGGGCGGATGCGTCAAGCTAACCGGATATGTCCAGACCCCGGTCCAACGTGCGCAAGACTCTCCGACTGTTGCCGCTGCCCTTCTGCATCGCCCTCTCGCTGTCCGCGCAGGCCGCCGACGATCGCCCCGAAGACTGGGCGCTGTGCCCGGTCGAGGATGCGGTGCCGATGTTCGCGGAAGAACTGCCCGCACAGGACGGCGCGTCGCTGACGCCGGCAGGCGTGGATCCGACCACTCAGGCCACCGACATCGACGGCGACAGCCTCGACGGCACCGAGGGCCAGGTGATGAACCTCAGCGGCAACGTGCTGCTGCGCCGCGGCGATCAGGTGCTGGCCACCGACCGGCTGAGCTACGACCAGGACAACGAGACCTACACCGCCGAGGGCAGCGTGCGTTACCGCGACCGCGGCATGCGCCTGATCGCGGCACGGGCCAAGGGCGACCAGGCCCGGGACACGCACGAACTGGAGGACATCCAGTACCAGTTGGTCCGCCGGCGCGGCAACGGCGGCGCCAAGCGGATCACGATGCAGGGCAGCGAAGGCTCGCTGTACGGTTCGACCTACTCCACCTGCCCGCCCGAGGCCCGTCGCTGGGAGCTGCGCGCGCAGCGCATCGACGTCGACACCGAAAAAGGCATGGGCACCGCGCGCAACGCGACCCTGCGCGTGGGCAAGATTCCGGTCCTGTATCTGCCGTGGTTCCGCTTCCCGATCGACGACCGCCGCCGCACCGGCCTGCTGTATCCGGCGATCTCGTCCTCCGGCCGCAACGGCTTCGACTGGCGCCAGCCGATTTACCTCAATCTCGCGCCGAACTACGACGCCACCATCACACCGCGGCTGATGACCCAGCGCGGCCTGCAGTTGGGCGGCGAATTCCGTTTCCTGACCGAAACCAGCCGCGGCGTGCTGGACGGCGCGTTCCTGTCCTCCGACGACCTGACCGAGCGCGAACGCGACGAGGAAATCGCCGAGGGCGTGCCCGAAGAGAACCGGCGCGAATCCGACCGCGGCTTTCTGCGCTTCGTCGGCAGTCAGGACCTGGGCCCGCACTGGCAGGCCCGCGCCAACATGGCGTGGATCAGCGACCCCCGCTATCTCGACGACGCCAGCAACAACCTGAACAGCGGTGCCAATTCCTTCGTCACCAGCGACATCGGCCTGTATGGCCGCGGCCGCGACTGGGAAGCCACGTTCATGGCCGATCATTGGCAATTGGCCGACTACACCCTGCGCGAGACCGACCTGCCCTACAACCGCCTGCCGCGCGCCGCGGCGCGCTGGGAAAAACGGGTCGCGTCGATGTTCGCCGTGGGTGTCGACGCGGAGGCCGTGCGCTTCGACCACGAGACCTTCGCCGGCGGCAGCCGCCTCGATCTGCGGCCCTATGTCAGCCTGCCGCTGGAAGGCGCCAGTTGGTTCTTCAAGCCCACGCTGGCCTGGCGCTACACCGGCTACAACCTCGAAGACGATCCGGCCCTGCCCGGCCGCGACGACCGCCCCAGCCGCAGCCTGCCGGTGACGACGCTGGACGCCGGGCTGTATTTCGACCGGCACACCCGCTGGAAGGACGGCGACTACCTGCACACGCTGGAGCCGCGGATCTTCTATTTCCACGCGCCATATCGCGAACAGAACGGCATTCCGCTGTTCGATACGCGGCCGCTGACCTTCGGCTGGGGCCAGCTGTTCCGCGACAACCGCTATTCCGGCGCCGATCGCCAGGCCGACGGCAACCAGCTGACCCTCGCGGTCTCCACCCGCCTGATCCGCGAAGCCGATGGCCGCGAGAAGCTGTCCGCAAGCTTCGGCCAGATCCGCTATTTCGAGGACTCGCGGGTCACGGTGCCGGGCGAAAGCCCGATCGAGCAGGGCAAGTCGGCATGGATCGTCGACGCGAACTACGCGCCCAACGACCGCTGGACCATCGGTGCGTCCTACCAGTGGGACCCGAAGGCCGGCCGTCGCGATCTCGCCGGGCTGCGCACGCGTTATCTGATCGGCGACGACGGCATCGTCAATCTGAGTTACCGCTACCGCCGCGATCTGCTGGAACAGGCCGATCTGTCGTTCCTGTATCCGATCAATCCGAACTGGAGTCTGGTCGGCCGCTACTACTACTCGCTGCGCGACGACAAACTGCTGGAAGGCATCGCCGGCGTGCAGTGGGAGAGCTGCTGCATCGCGGTGCGGCTGGTCGGGCGGCGCTACCTGCGCAACCGCGACGGCGACCTCAACAACGCCATTCAGCTGGAGATCGAACTCAAGGGTCTAGGCTCCGCAGGACCCGACACGGAGGGCCGTCTGCGCCGTGCTATCCTCGGCTACTACCGCGAGGATTTGTCCCTCGTTCCGCCGCCCCAGTCGCGCGGCGGCGATCTTCCCTCTTCAGATTCCGTCCCATGATCCGTACGCTCCGCACTCTTTTCGCTGCCGCCCTCCTGGCCGGCAGTCTCAACGCCTTCGCCCAGCAGCCGCTCGACCGCATCGCCGCGATCGTGGACGAAGACATCATCCTGCAGAGCGAACTGGATCGCGCCGTGGCCAACATCCGCGGCCAGTACGCCGGCCGCGAAGCCCAGTTGCCGCCCGCCGACGTGCTGCAGCGACAGGTGCTGGAACGCCTGATTCTGATCCGCCTGCAGGCCGCCCGCGCGGCGTCCACCGGCATGCGCATCAGCGACGAGGAAGTCGATACCGCGGTCGCCAACATCGCGCGCCAGAACAACATGACCATCGACCAGCTGCGCCAGCAGTTGTCGAAGGAAGGCCTGAGTTTCGGCGACTTCCGCACGTCGCTGCGCGACGAGATCGTGGTCCAGCGCCTGCGCCAGCGGTTCGCCCAGCGCATCAGCGTGAGCGAGCCCGAAATCGACGCCGCGCTCGCCGCACAGGCCGGCGGCAACACCCAGTACCGCCTCGCGCACATCCTGGTCGGCTTGCCCGAAGGCGCCACCGCCGAGCAGATCGCCACCGGCCAGCGCAAGATCGAGGGCATCAAGGGCCTGCTGGAACGCGGCGAAATGGAATTCAGCGCCGCGGCCGTGCGTTATTCCGACAGTCCGAACGCGCTCGAAGGCGGCGATCTCGGCTGGCGCGCCCTCGACCAGATCCCCACCAGCTTCGCCGGCACGATCCGCGGCATGCAGGCCGGCCAGGTCATCGGCCCGATCCGCGGCCCCAGCGGTTTCCAGCTGATCAAGCTGGAAGAGACCCGAAGCGTCGGCGCCGGCGGCGAAGGCCAGAAAGCCACGCAGTTCCAGGCCCGCCACATCCTGATCCGCGTCGAGGAAGGCAAGGAAGACGCGGCTGCCAAGGCCAAGCTCGAAACCCTGCGCGCCCGTGTCGTCGGTGGGGCCGATTTCGCCCAACTGGCCACCGAGAACTCGCAGGACAATCTCAGCAAGGCCCGCGGCGGCGATCTGGGCTGGTTCGGCAAGGACGATTTCGGCCCCGATTTCGGCGCCCAGGTCGCGCTGCTGAGCGACGGCCAGGTGTCTCCGCCGTTCAAGACCCAGGCCGGCTGGCACATCGTCCAGCGCGTCGGCAGCCGCGAGGCCGATGTCGGCACCGAGAACCGCCGCAATCAGGTGCGCGAGAGCATCGGCCAGCGCAAGCTGGAAGACGAGTGGAACCGCTTCCTGCGCGAAATGCGCGGCGAAGCCTTCATCGACATCCGGGTCGGCACCGCCCCCGCCGGCAGCGCCGGCTGAGGCCATAGCCCCTCACGCAATGACCCGTCGCCCCCGTCTCGCGCTGGTCCCGGGCGAGCCGGCCGGCATCGGTCCCGAGCTCGTGGTGCGCGCGGCCCAGCGCGACTGGGACGCACAGCTGATCTGCTACGGCGACCGCGGCACCCTGCTGCGCGCCGCCGACGCCATCGGCCTGCCGCTGGCGCTGATCTCTCCGAACGACCCGTCCGCCGCCGGCCCCGGCCGGCTGGCGCACGTCGAAATCCCCCAGCGCGACGCCGTCGCCTTCGGCCGGCCCGAGCCGCGCAACGCGCGCACCACGATCGCCGCGCTCGAAGTCGGCGCGAACGCCTGTCTGCAGGGCCTGTGCGACGGCCTGGTCACCGGCCCGGTGCACAAGGCCGCGATCAACGACGGCGGCATTCCCTACACCGGCACCACCGAACTGCTGGCCGCCCAGGCCGGCCGCGACGTGGTGATGATGCTGGCCAACGACATCGTGCGGGTCGCGCTCGCCACCACCCATCTGCCGCTGCGCGCGGTGCCCGACGCGATCACGACGGCCGGTCTCGAACGCACGCTGCGCATCGTCCGCGACGCGCTGCGCGACGACTTCGGCATCGACGCGCCGCGGATCGCAGTGCTCGGGCTGAACCCGCACGCGGGCGAAGACGGCCATCTCGGTCGCGAAGAACTCGACATCGTCATCCCGCTGCTCGATCGTCTGCGCGGCGAAGGCTGGACGTTGATCGGCCCGCTGCCGGCGGACACCGCGTTCCTGCCGGCGAAGTTGCCGGCGTTCGACGCGGTGCTGGCGATGTATCACGACCAGGGACTGCCGGTGCTGAAATACAGCGGTTTCGAGCGCGCCGTGAACCTCACGCTCGGCCTGCCCTATCCGCGGGTCGCCGTCGATCACGGCACCGCGCTGCAACTCGCCGGCCGCGGGATCGCCGACCCGTCCAGCCTGTTCGCCGCGATCGAGACCTGCACCCGACTGGCGCGCGCACGCATCGTGCGCACGGCGGTCGCATGAGCGCCGCACCCGCCGTCATCGCCTGGGACGACTTCATGAAAGTCGAGCTGCGGGTCGGGCGCGTGCTGTCCGCGGAGGCTTTCCCGCAGGCGCGCAAGCCGGCCTACATTCTGCATGTCGACTTCGGCCCGGAGATCGGCGTGCGCAAGTCCAGCGCCCAGATCACCGCGCATTACCGGCCCGAGGAACTGGTCGGCCGGCAGGTGGTCGCGGTGGTGAATTTTCCGCCGAAACAGATCGGCCCGCTGATGTCGGAATGCCTGGTCACCGGCTTTCACGACGCCGACGGTGCGGTCGTTCTGTGCGCGCCCGAACGCGAGGTGCCGCTCGGCACGCGACTGCTGTGAACGCCTTTTCCCATGAGCCTCGATCCGTGAGTGCCAGCCAATGACCCTTGGATTCCGCGAGCCCGCGAAAAAATCGCTGGGCCAGCACTTCCTGCACGAGCGCGGCGTCATCGACAGGATGCTGCTGGCGATCTCGCCGAAACCGGGCGACCGCTTCGTCGAGATCGGCCCCGGTCAGGGTGCGCTGACGTTTCCGCTGCTGGACCGCCATGGCGCGCTGACCGCGATCGAGTTCGATCGCGATCTGCTGGAACCGCTGACCGCCGCGGCCAGAGCGCGTGGCGAATTGACCCTGATCCATTCCGATGTGATGAACGTCGATTTCACGGCGCTGGCCGCAGGCGAACCGTTCCGGCTGGTGGGCAATCTGCCCTACAACCTGTCCTCGCCGATCCTGTTCCACGCGCTGGATCACGCCGCCTCGATCCGCGACATGCATTTCATGCTGCAGAAGGAAGTGGTCGACCGCATGGCGGCCGCGCCGGGCAGCAAGGTCTACGGCCGCCTCAGCGTGATGCTGCAGGCGTACTGCACGGTGACGTCGCTGTTCAAGGTGCCGCCGGGCGCGTTCCGGCCGCCGCCGAAAGTCGATTCGGCGGTGGTGCGGCTGGTGCCGCGGCCGCCGGAACGGGTCGGCATCGACGACCCGCGCCGCTTCGCCGACATCGTGCGCGCGGCCTTCGGCCAGCGCCGCAAGACCCTGCGCAATGCCCTCGGCAACGTCTGCGACACGGAGCAGATCGTCGCCGCAGGCATCGACCCGCAGACCCGCGCCGAACAGCTCGAGGTCGCGGACTTCGTGCGCCTGGCGAACCTCGCCCCGGCGCCGCCGTTGGACAGCGACTGAGAATCGTCCGCGGATGGCGTCCGCAAACGACGCGATAGCCACTAAACTTGCGGCATGCCTGACGCACCGGACCACACCATCGCGATCGACATCGCGACCCGTTATCTCGACGAGCAGTCCAAGCCCGACGAGGAGCTGTACTACTTCGCCTACACCATCGGGATCCGCAACACCGGCACGCGCGCGGCCCAGCTCATCAGCCGCCGCTGGCTGATCGTGGACGCGATCGGTTTCCCGCGCGAGGTGATCGGCGACGGCGTGGTCGGCGAACAGCCGCGGCTCGCACCGGGCGAGCGTTTCGAATACACCTCCAGCACGTTCTTCAAGACGCCCTACGGCACGATGGAAGGCG
>CAMLLG010000071.1 GCA_946480825.1 uncultured Lysobacteraceae bacterium | reverse complement strand
ACCAGGATCAAAAAGCGGTTGGCAATCGGGGGGAGTCCATATACGCCCTACGAAATCCGCTACGCCGGCTGCAGATTCGCATACGCCAACACCAGCCACTTGCTGCCTTCGCTTTCGAAATTCACCTGCACGCGCGCGTGCGCGCCGCTGCCTTCGATGTCGGTGACGATGCCGCTGCCGAATTTGGCGTGGCTGACGTTCTGGCCGAGGCGCAGGCCGGGCGATTCCTGCAGCAAGGCATGGCCGCGACTCTGCTGCCATGCGTCGCGGCGCGCGTTCGGGTTGTACATCGGCCGCGCGACCTGGATCTTCGGCCGGATCTCGTGGATCAGTGTCGACGGAATCTCGCGCAGAAAGCGCGAGGGCAGGCCGTACATGTCCTGACCGTGCAGGCGCCGGGCCTCGGCGTACGTGATCACCAGCTTCTGGCGCGCGCGGGTGATGCCGACGTAGGCGAGTCGGCGCTCTTCCTCCAGCCGCCCGGCTTCGTCGACGGATTTGTTGTTCGGGAACAGACCTTCTTCCAGGCCGACGAGGAACACCAGCGGGAATTCCAGGCCCTTGGCGCTGTGCAGGGTCATCAACTGCACGCCGTCCTCGCCGGCTTCGGTCTGGCCTTCGCCGGCTTCCAGCGCGGCGTAGGCGAGGAACGCGACCAGTTCGCTGAGCGCGGCGGTCTCCTCGTCGTCGCCCTTCACGAAGCGCGAAGCCACCGATACCAGTTCGTCGAGGTTGTCGGTGCGCGAATCCAGCGAGCCCTTCGACAGCGCGGCGTAATGCTCGCGCAGGCCCGAGCGCGCCAGCGCGTGGTCGATCTTGTCCTTCAGCGGCAGATCGACGGATTCCTCGCCGATGGCGTCGATCAGCGCCTCGAACGCGGCCAGCGCGTTGCGCGCGCGGCCGGGCAGGGCATCGCCGCGGGCGACCTGCGCCGCGGACTTCCACAGCGACAGCCCGTGGTTGCGCGCGTGCCGGCGCACTTCGTCGAGAGTGCGTTCGCCGATGCCGCGGGTGGGCGTGTTGACCGCGCGCTCGAACGCCGCGTCGTCGTCGCGGTTGGCGATCAGGCGCAGATAGGCCAGGGTGTCCTTGATTTCGGCGCGCTCGAAAAAGCGCATGCCGCCATAGACGCGGAACGGAATCTGCTCACCGAGCAGGGTTTCTTCGAACGCGCGCGATTGCGCGTTGCTGCGGTAGAGGATCGCGGTTTCGCCGTGGCTGCCGCCGTCGCGCACCCACTGGCGGATGCGCTCGATCACGAACCGCGCTTCGTCGATCTCGTTGTAGGCCGAGTACAGATCGATCGCGTCGCCTTCGCCGCTGTCGGTCCACAGCTGCTTGCCCAACCGCGACGGGTTGTGTTCGATCACCGCATTCGCGGCGCTGAGGATATTGGCGGTCGAGCGGTAGTTCTGTTCGAGACGGATCGTGCGCGCGCCGGGGAAGTCGCGCAGGAAGCGCTGCACGTTCTCCACTTTCGCGCCGCGCCAGCCGTAGATCGCCTGGTCGTCGTCGCCGACCGTGAACACTTGGCCACTGTCGCCGGCGAGCAGGCGAATGAACGCGTATTGCAGGCTGTTGGTGTCCTGGAACTCGTCGATCAGCAGTTGCCGGAAGCGCTGGCGGTAATGCTGCAACAGCGGCGGATGGTCGCGCAGCAGTTCGTGAGCGCGCAATAGAATCTCGGCGAAATCGACCAGCCCCGACTGCTCGCAGCGTTCCTGGTACAGGGTGTAGGCGCGCAGCATCACGCTGCCCCACTCGTCCTTCTCGGGTTGGATGTGCTGCGGCCGGCGGCCTTCGTCCTTCTGCGCGTTGATCCACCACGCGATCTGCCGCGGCGGGAACCGCGCCTCGTCCAGTTCCAGCGCCTGCACCACGCGCTTGACCAACCGCAGTTGATCGTCGCTGTCGAGGATCTGGAAGCCCTCCGGCAACTTCGCGTCCTGCCAGTGCAGACGCAGCAGGCGATGGGCGAGACCGTGGAAGGTGCCGATCCACATCCCGCGACTGCCGCCCGGAAGCAGGGATTCGGCGCGATGGCGCATCTCGCCCGCGGCCTTGTTGGTGAAGGTCACCGCGAAGATGCCGTGCATCGGCACGCCGTAGACTTCGTGCAGCCAGGCGATGCGGTGGGTGAGAACGCGGGTCTTGCCGGAACCGGCGCCGGCGAGCACGAGCAGATGGCCGGGTTCGGCACTGACCGCGTCGCGCTGCGCGGTGTTCAGGCCGTCGAGCAGGTGGGAGACATCCATCCGCGCATTCTACGCGATGGCCCCGATGCGCCGATTCGCATGCGGACGCGATGCCGCTGCACAAGCGCGGGGTCGGGTTCGGAACGCGGCCCGGGACCGCGATTCGCAACGATCCGCGTCGGGACACTGCATTTCGCGACCGCGACCACCGGCCGTACGGCGCGCCGTAGACTGACGGCCTCCCCCGCGACGGACGCCACCGCCATGATCGATCTGCACTATTGGCCCACGCCCAACGGCCACAAGGTCACCCTGCTGCTGGAAGAACTGGTCGAGGCCGGCGCGCCGCTGGCCTATGAGATCAAGCCGGTGAACATCGGCGCCGGCGAACAGTTCCAGCCCGATTTCCTGGCGATCGCGCCGAACAACCGGATGCCCGCGATCGTCGACCACGCGCCGGCCTACGGCGGCGCCCCGGTGAGCGTGTTCGAATCCGGCGCGATCCTGCTGTATCTGGCCGAGAAATCCGGCCGCTTCCTGCCGCAGGACCCGCGCGGCCGCATCGCCACGCTGGAATGGCTGTTCTGGCAGATGGCCGGCCTCGGCCCGATGACCGGGCAGTACGGCCACTTCAACGTCTACGCGCCCGAGAAACTGCCGTACGCGATCGACCGCTACACCCGCGAAGCGAACCGCCTGCTCGGCGTGCTCGACAAGCGTCTCGCCGGCCGCGCCTTCCTCGTCGGCGACGACTACACCATCGCCGACATGGCCTGCTATCCGTGGATCGATCCGTACAAGACCGCGCCGATCGATCTGGAACCGTATCCCGAAGTGCGGCGCTGGCGCGACGCGATCCGCGACCGCCCGGCGACCGCACGCGCCTACGCCTGGACCAAGCGGATTCATCCGGAGGCCGGGCAGCCGCTGAGCGACGAGGCGCGGAAGGCGTTGTTCGGGCGTTGAGCCGCTTCGGCACGGCAGATACGCCCCGGTAAAGCGGCCTTCAGGCCGCTGATGACGCTCACGGTCAGCGGCCTGAAGGCCGCTCTACCGGATTGCGGTGCGCCGAAGGCCACGCTGCCGCCGATATCGGCGCCCGGCGGTTGCGGCTAAGCTTCCGGTCTGCCGCAGCTCCGAGCCCTCCCATGCGCCTTTCCGCCGCCCTGCTCTGTCTCATGCTCGCCACCACCGCTCACGTCGACGCTTCCACGCCGCCGCCCCCGCAGGGGCTGACCCTCGATGCCATCACCGGCGACGCGCCGCTGTCGGGGCCGACGCTGCTGAAGCCGCAGATCGCGCCCGACGGTTCGCGGGTGACTTTCCTGCGCGGCAAGGACAGCGACCGCAACCGTCTCGATCTGTGGGCCTTCGATGTCGCCACCGGCGCGACCGCGCTGCTGGTCGATTCGTCCGACGTGCTGCCCGGCGAGGAAGTGCTGAGCGACGAGGAGAAGGCGCGGCGCGAACGCCAGCGCACCGCCGCGCTTTCGGGCATCGTCGATTACCAGTGGTCGCCGGACGGAAAAACGCTGCTGTTTCCTCTGGGCGGCGAGCTGTATCTCTACGATCTGTCGAAATCCGGCAAGACCGCGGTCCGCAGACTCACCACCGGCGCCGGCTTCGCCACCGACCCGAAGGTGTCGCCGAAGGGCGGCTTCGTCAGCTTCATCCGCGGCCGCAATCTGTGGGCGATCGATCTCGCCACCGGCGATGAAATCCAGCTGACGGCGGACGGCAGCGAAACCATCGGCAACGGCGTGGCCGAGTTCGTCGCCGACGAGGAAATGGGCCGCCACACCGGTTACTGGTGGGCGCCGGACGATTCCGCGATCGCGTTCGCGCGCATCGACGAAAGCAAGGTACCGGTGCAGAAGCGCTACGAGGTCTATCCCGATCGCACCGACGTGGTCGAACAGCGTTATCCGGCCGCGGGCGACACCAACGTCGCGATCCGGCTGGCGACCATCGCGCCGAAGCGCGGCGCGGCGCCGCAGTGGGTCGATCTCGGAAACAATCCCGACATCTATCTCGCACGCGTCGATTGGCGCGACGCGAAGCGCCTCACCTTCCAGCGCCAGTCGCGCGACCAGCGCCGGCTGGAACTGATCGAGGTCGCACTCGCCTCCGGCAAACAGCGCACGCTGATCGTCGAGACCACGAAGACCTGGGTGCCCCTGCACGATGCGCTGCGTTTCCTGAAGGACGGCCGCTTCCTGTGGAGCAGCGAGCGCAGCGGTTTCGAGCATCTGTATCTCGCCAGCGAAGACGGCCGACAACTGAAGCCGCTGACCCGCGGCGACTGGCCGGTGGACGCGCTGCTCGCGGTCGACGAGGCGCAGGGGCTGGTGTATTTCAGCGCCGGTCGCACCGCCGACGGCCAGGCCGACGCGCGACAGTCGCAGCTGCACGTCGTGCCGCTGGAAGGCGGGAAAATCCGCACGCTGTCGACCGGGCGCGGCATGCACGCCGCCAGTTTCGCGAAGAACGCCAGCGTCTACGTCGACAGCTGGTCGAACGCCGGCACGCCGCCGCAGATCGCGCTGCATCGCGCCGACGGTACGTTCGTGGCGAATCTGATCGACAACGATCCGGCGAAGCCCGACCACCCTTACGCGAAATATCTGGCCGCGCACCGGCCGGTGGAATTCGGCACGCTGACCGCGGCCGACGGCGAAACGCCGCTGCATTACAGCCTGATCAAGCCGCCGGGCTTCGATCCGGCGAAGCGTCATCCGGTCCTGGTCTACGTCTACGGCGGCCCCGCGGCGCAGACCGTCACCGACAGCTGGCCCGGCCGCGGCGATCATTTCTTCAACCAGTACATGGCGCAGCAGGGCTATGTGGTGTTCTCGCTGGACAACCGCGGCACGCCGCGGCGCGGCGCTGACTTCGGCGGCGCGCTGTACGCGAAGCAGGGCACGGTGGAAGTGGCCGACCAGCGGGCCGGCGTGGCCTGGCTGCGTGCGCAGCCGTGGGTGGACGGCGGGCGCATCGGCGTGCACGGCTGGTCCAACGGCGGCTACATGACCCTGATGCTGCTGGCGAAGGCGGCCGACGACTATGCCTGCGGCGTGTCCGGCGCACCGGTCACCGACTGGGCGCTGTACGACACCCACTACACCGAACGCTACATGGATCTGCCGGCCGCCAACGTCGACGGCTATCGCGAGGCCAGCGTGTTCACCCACATCGACGGCATCCGCCCGGACGCGCTGCTGCTGATCCACGGCATGGCCGACGACAACGTGCTGTTCGGCAATTCGACCAAGCTGATGAGCCTGCTGCAGAAGCGCGCGGTACCGTTCGAGCTGATGACCTACCCCGGCGCCAAGCACGGCCTGCGCGGCAAGGACGCACTGCACCGTTACCGGCTGACGCAGGCCTATTTCGATCGCTGCCTCAAACGCTGAGCGGCACGGGCGCGGGCCTTGTCGCCCGCGCCCGGCGACGACCTAACCCCGCGGCCCGCGGCGGCGCGTTGACGATTGCGTCTCCGCCCGGAACCATCGCGATGCGTTCGACCCTGCCGTTTGCCGCCGTGCTCTGCGCGTTGTCCGTCATGACCACCGCGCGCGCCGCGGAACCGTCGCCCGGCAATGCGCCACCGGCGCTGTCGGCCGAAGAAGCCCGCGAGTATCTGCGCAGCCTGTTCGTGCCTTCGCCCTATCGTCTCAACGCCATCGCACTGGCGGGCGAGATCCACTACCGGCTGACGTTCGCGACGCCGCAGGCCTGGGCCTGGCCGCAGACCGGCGAACAGGCCGTGGTGGTCGCCGAGGACGGCATCCGCATCGCGATCTGCGACGATTGCGGCGCGGAAGCGCCGCCGTCGCCGCAGATGCTGCGTCGCTATCTCGCCGCGAACGCCTGGGTGCGCAGCGACGATCCCGCGATCCAGCGCTTCTCCCGACAATACGCGCGCGGGCTCTCGGTGCGCACGCGCATGCGGACGCTGACCGACGCCGTGCGCAATCACATGAACGGCCCGATCGATTACCGCCATTACCACGATGCGGTGACCGCGCTGGAAAACCGCAACGGCGACTGCACCGAATTCGCGGTGCTGCTGGCCGCGGCCGCGCGCGCCCGCGGCATTCCCGCGCGGATCGCGCACGGCCTCGCGTATTCGGGCCGGTTGGCCGGCAGCACGCACGTGTTCAGTCCGCACGCCTGGGTGCAGGCCTGGGACGGCACGCGCTGGGTGAGTTACGACGCGGCCTACGGCAAGTTCGATGCCGGCCACATCGCGCTGGCCATCGGCGACGGCGATCCCGCGGCCCTGCGCGGGCTCAATCGCACCGTGCGCCAACTGCGCATCGCCGATGCCGCCGGCGTCCGCCGCGCGCAGGTCGCGGATGCGGATTGAAATTCCCCGTGGTTCCTGTCGTTGAAGCCGCACGCGATCGCATCGCGTGCGATCGAACCGCAAGCGATCGAACGGCATGGGCCGACGCCGCATCGCGACGCCGGCCCGGCCGGGTCGAGAACGATCAGAACTCCGCGCGCACCGCGACCGGCAGGTCGATCACCGGCAATGCCGGCAGCGCGGTGTCTTCCGGCATGTCGGCGTCGCGCGGATCGTCGACCGCACCGATCACCATCACTTCATCGAGATCGTTCTGGCGGCGATCGGCGATGCGCGAACCGGTGGTCGCTTCGGCGCGACGCGGCGCGGCCGCGGCGGGCAATGCGGGCACCGAGGTGTCTTCCGGCGCCTGCGCATCCGCCGGATCGTTGACGGCGCCGATCACCATCACTTCGTCGAGATCGTTCTGACGGCGATCGGCGATGCGCGAGCCGGTGGTGGCGGTGGGGCGGGTCGTCTTCGCCGAGTCCGCATCGACAGACGCATCGGCGGCCTGCGCGGCGGTGGTGAGAAGACTCGCGACGAGCGCGACGGACAGCGCGACGGCGATGCGCGATGCGCGCGGACGGGATGGATGGATCTGCGGGCGTGTGGACATGGTGGATTCCTCGGTCTGGGTTCGTACGGATGTCGTTGCGGCGTGCGCCGACGCGTCCACGGCCACGGTTGTGCGGCCGCTCATGTGCCTGAACGCCGCATGCGGCGAAACGGGGTTGAGCGCGATCCGATTCCGCGGCATCGCGCCGTGGCGCGGTCTCAGCGCCTGCGCCGACGACCGCACACACTGAACGCCGTGACCTTCGACGGTGGGCGTGCCCACCGCCGCAGCGTAGCGTTCGTCCACCTCCGATGAGACTCCTCCGATGAAACCGCTCGCCCTCGCGTTCGCGATCTCCTGCGCACTCGCCCTGCCGTTGTCCGTCCACGCCGCGCCGGCGGCGGTCGCGGGCAAGGCCGCCACCCACACCCCCGCATCGCGACCCGCACCGGCCTGGGTCGCCGCCAGCAACGCCCACGCCCAGATCCTGCTCGACGCGCAGCTGCGCTTCCAGCCGGAATCCGCCACCTTCTTCGGCGTGCCCGGTTACGACGACAAGGTCGCCGACCTCGGTCCCGACAACGGTGCGCGCTTCCGCAAGGCGATCGGCGAAGCGCGCGCCGCGCTGCAGGAAAAACTGCGGCTGGAGCGCGATCCCGACGTCCGCCAGGATCTCGAGATCATGATCGGCGCGGCCGACGACGCGATCGAGGCCAGCGCGGTCGGCGAACGCCTGCTGTTGCCGTGGACCGATGCGCCGCAGCTGGTGTTCGCCGGCCTGCGCGGACTGCTGTCCGACCAGACCCCGCCGGAGCGCCGCAGGAAAGCGCTCGACCGCCTCAACGCCTACATCGGCAACAGCGTCGGCGAGCGCGGCGGCAAGCGTGGCGGCGGCGACTCGATCTTCGCGCAGGCGCGCCAGCGCTACGAAGAACGCACCGGCGATGCCGCGCTGCTGCGCCCCACCAAACTCGAAGTCGAGCAGGCGCTGAACAATGCCGAGACCTATGCCCAGGGCATCCGCAAGCTGTTCGCGCAGTACGAGGTCGCCGGCAGCGACGCGGCGCTGAAGACACTGGACGCGCAGATCGCGGAATACGTCGCGTGGGTCCGCACCGATGTGCTGCCCAGCGCGCGCACCGACACCCGGCTGCCGCCCGAACTCTACGCGCTGCAGCTGAAGCAGGTGGGCATCGACATCCCGCCCGACCTGTTGATCCAGCGCGCGCGCCTGGCGTTCATGGAAACCCGTGCGGCGATGGATCGGTTGGCGCCGCTGGTGGCGAAAGAAAAGGGCATCGAAGCCACCGACTACCGCGGCGTGATCCGCGCGCTGAAGCGCGAGACCATCCCGAACGACCAGTTGGAAGCGCGCTATCGCAGCGTGATCGACGCGATCGACCCGATCATCCATCGCGAGCGCATCGTCGACGTGCCGAACCGGCCGATGGTCATGCGCCTGGGCACCGAGGCGGAGAGCGCCGCACAGCCGGCGCCGCACTTCCTGCCGGCGCCACTGGTCGGCAACACCGGCCAGCAGGGACAGTTCGTGCTGCCGATCAGCAATCCGGCGGCGAGCGGAGAACACGAAACCTACGACGATTTCAATTATCCGGCGGTGGCGTGGACGCTGTCGGCGCACGAAGGCCGTCCCGGCCACGAACTGCAGTTCACCGCGATGGTCGAGCGCGGCGTGTCGCTGGCGCGCACGCTGTTCGCGTTCAACTCGGTGAACGTCGAAGGCTGGGCGCTGTACGCCGAAGCGGAAATGATTCCCTACGAACCGCTCGACGGCCAGCTGATCGCGCTGCAGTTCCGGCTGATGCGCGCCGCGCGCGCGATGCTCGACCCGATGCTCAACCTCGGCCTGATCGACCGTGCGCGCGCCGAGAAGGTGCTGATCGAAGACGTGGGCCTGTCCAAACCGATGGCGCGTCAGGAACTCGATCGCTACACCTTCAACGCGCCCGGCCAGGCCGGCAGTTATTTCTACGGCTACACGCGCATCCTCGAACTGCGCGCGGAAACCGAGTTGGCGCTGGGCGACAAGTTCGACCGCCTCGCCTTCAACAACTTCCTGCTCGACCAGGGCCTGCTGCCGCCGGATCAACTGGCGAAAGCGGTGCGCGAACGGTTCGTGCCGGCGCAGTCGGCGAAGCGCTGAGCGGGACCGAAAGCGTACGAGAGTGGGGCGCGCGCAGCGATGCGCGCCCCACCGCGCTCAGGTCACGCGGTCGAGCATCCGCCGATGGCGGATCAACCGCGCCCAGCGGGTGCCGAGGTCGATCCAGCAGACGTAGGCCGCTTCGCCGGCGAGGCGGAACACGGTGATCGGCGTGAGCCGCAGCGCGGGCTCGGCGGCGCACAGTTCCCAGTCCAGACCGAGCTGACGCGCGAACAGCGCGCAGCGGGCGAGGTGATAGCGGTTGCTGAGCAGAACGACGGGGCCGCTTCGCGTCGCATCGGCTAGCGTCGCATCGGCGAGCAGGGCGCGCGCGTTGCGCAGATTCTGCAGGGTATCGCGCGAGGTTTTTTCCAGGCGCAGCGGCGCGTCGGCGGCCACGCCTTCGGCCAGCAGTGCGGCGTGGGCGACATCGGCTTCGGCCGGATGCCCCGGCGCGCTGCCGCCGAGCAGCACGATGACCCGCGGCGGGCGCGTGCGCCACACATCGGCGGCGCGGACGATGCGCGCGGCGAAATCGGCGTCGAGGCGCCCGCCCGGGGCATGCTTGCCGAACAACAGCAGCGTGTCGCCGCGATCGGGCGCCGTGGGCGCCCGTCGCGCGGTGCGCACCACGTGCGCGAAATAACCGAGATAGACCAGCCCGGCGCTGAGGACGCAGGCCGCGCCGGCGACGACGCCGGCGTGCAGCACGTCGCGATCGAAAAACAGGCGGCGGCGATGGTCGAGGCGGGTCACGCGACCGGTATGTGCGGTTCGTCGGAACAGCGGTACGTGTCGGGACAGGTGTCCGGCGGGGCGGGCGATGCCCGCACCCCGCGCGGAGCGGCGCTCACTCGATCGAAGAGAGCTGCAGGTTGGTGCTCATGTCCTTGGCGATGTTGTTCACCCACCCCAGGTAATTCGGGTGGATGTAGGTCTTGCCGTTGCGGACCTTGTAGTCGAGGTTCTTGCTGTCGACGTAGGCGATGCGGATGGTCTGGGCGTCCCAGGTCACGCGCACGACGGCGACGTGGTCGCGCAGATTCAGGGTGCTCTCGATCTCGCCCGCGCGCTCGGCGGTGATCGTCCAGCCGCGGCCGATCAGCGCACGCTTGATGTCCTTCACCACCTGCTCCGGGCTCAGTTTGGCGGGGATCGAGACCGGGGCCGGATCGGCCAGCGGCGCCTGACGGGCCTGGACCGCGCCACTGAAGGCGAACAGCGAGAAGACGGACAACAGCATGACGAGAACGCGCACGAGGAACCCCCTGGAATTGAATGATCACGCAGCATGCCCGACGGGTGCCGGCGCTGGCGGCGCGAGTATAAGCCAAGGGCGAAGCCCTCGATGGCACGCGGCGACGCGCGGCAGGACACATCGGGGCGCGGCCGCGGGCACCTTGCCGAACGCACGATCGCGGGGCGCGATCATGAACGGATTGGCCGTGAAACAGCGGGCCCGACTATAATCCGGTCCCTTCCGAAACCGGGCGATACGGTGTCCGCAGCCGCGATCCCAGCCTCCCCGATGACGCCTCTGGCGATCCGCGCCTACACCGCCACCACCGCGCTGGGCCATGGCCGCGAGGCCCAGGCCGAAGCGCTGCGCACCGGGCGCAGCGGCCTGCGTCGCAACGATTTCGGCGAGGGCGCCACCGCCGACGCGCGGCTGGAGACCTGGGTCGGTCGCGTCGAAGGCATCGAGGCCGTCGTCCTGCCCGCCGATCTCGCGCATCTGGACTGCCGCAACAACCGCCTCGCCTGGCTGGCGCTGCAGCAGGACGGCATCCTCGACGGTCTCGCCGCGCTGCGCGCGCGTCACGGCGCGGAACGCATCGCGATCGTGCTCGGCACCTCCACCTCCAGCATCGGCGCCAGCGAAGAGGCGTACACGCGGCTGGAACGCGACGCCGCCGGTGCCGCAGCCTTTCCGGCCGATCTGCGCCGGTCGCTGCTGCACACGCCGCATTCGCTGGGCCATTTCGTGCAGCGCGCGACCGGTCTGCGCGGGCCCTGCGTGACCGTGGCCACCGCATGTTCGTCCAGCGCCAAGGTGTTCGCGCAGGCCGCGCGGTTGATCGCGGCCGGCGTGGTCGACGCCGCGCTGGTCGGCGGCGTCGACACGCTCTGCGGCAGCGTGCTGTTCGGCTTCAACGCACTCGGGCTGGTGTCGCGCAATCCATGCCTGCCGTTCGATGCGCGCCGCGACGGCCTGTCGCTGGGCGAAGCCGGCGGCTATGCGCTGCTGGAGCGCATCGACGACGAACACGACACTGCGCCGCGCCTCTGCGGCTATGGCGAAAGCAGCGATGCCCACCACATGTCGACGCCGCATCCCGAAGGCCTCGGCGCGCGCCTGGCGATGGCCGAAGCGATCGCGCGCGCCGGCATCGCGCCCGACGACGTGGGTTATCTGAATCTGCACGGCACCGCCACGCCCGCGAACGACACGGTCGAAGCGCTCGCGGTGCGCGGCCTGTTCGGCAACGCGCTGCACGCCAGCTCCACCAAGGGCTGGGTCGGGCATACGCTCGGCGCCGCCGGCATCGTCGAATCGGTGTTCTCGCTGCTCGCGCTGGAGCGCGGCCTGCTGCCGGGCATGCTCGGCAGTGACGCGTTCGGCGAGGCGCAGCGCGATCCGGCCTGCGGCCCGCAGATCCGTTTCGACGCCGCGCAGCGCGAGATCCGCTACGCGATGAACAATTCCTTCGGCTTCGGCGGCAACAACGCCTCGCTCGTGTTCGGACGCGGCGCGCAGGGAGCGCACTGAGATGTCCGCGCTCTCCGCCACCATCGAAAGCATCGGTTACTGGAACAACGGCCTGCCGTCGTGGGCACACGCCTGCGCATTCGTCGCCGACGGCACGTTGCCCGACGGCGTCGCGTCGAAACCGTCCCCGCAGTTGCTGCCGCCGAACGAACGCCGGCGCGCGCCGGAATCGGTCGCGGTCGCGCTGGACGTCGCGCTCGCGGCCTGCACCGCGGCCGGTCGCGATCCGGCGACGCTGCCGTCGGTGTTCACCTCCACCCACGGCGATCTGTCGATCACCGACTACATGTGCGCCACGCTCGCGAGCGATCCGACCGCGGTGTCGCCGACGAAATTCCACAACTCGGTGCACAACGCCGCCGCCGGTTACTGGACCATCGGCGCGCACTGCATGCAGGCGGCGACCGCGATCAGCGCCTACGACGCGAGTTTCGCCGAAGGCCTGCTCGAAGCGCTGATGCAGCTCGACGCCGGCGCCGACGCGGTGCTGCTGGTCGGCTACGACACCGGTTCGGTCGGGCCGCTGCTGTCGGTGCACGATGCCGGCGGGCTGCTCGGCGGCGCGCTGCTGCTGTCGCGCGACGGCAAGAAAGGTCCGCGCATCGACGTTCAACTGGTCGACGGCGAGGCCGATGCGCCCGGCGCGCTCGGCCGCCATGCCGGCAACAATCCGATGGCGCCGATGCTGCCGCTGTTCGACGCGCTGGCGTCGGGCGCGACGCGGGCGACGCTGCACGCCGGCCCGGGGCGCGCGATGACCGTGGAGATTTCGCATGACTAACGCCACGATGCCCGCGCTCGACCGCCACAACGTCGCCGTGGTCATTCCTGCGCTGAACGAGGCGCTGCGCATCCGCGAAGTCGTCGAAGGCGCGCTGCGCGAATGCGATCGCGTGATCGTGATCGACGACGGTTCCGACGACGACACCGTCGCGAAGATCGCCGACCTGCCGGTGACGCTGCTGCGCCATCCGCAGCGCATGGGCAAGGGCGCGAGCCTGCGCGACGGTTTCCGCGAAGCCGAGCGTCTGGGCATGGCCGCGGTGACCACCATGGACGGCGACGGCCAGCACGACGCCGCCGACATCCCGCGGCTGATCGCGGCCGCCAACCGCCATCCCGGCTGCGTCATCATCGGCGCGCGCCTGCGCAAGCGCGCGTCGCAGCCGATCTATCGCCGCATCGGCAACGATTTCGGCGACTGGGGCATCGCGTGGGGCTGCGGCTATCGCGTGCGCGACACCCAGAGCGGCCAGCGCCTGTATCCGGCGTCGGTGTTCACCCTGCGCGACGTGGCCGGCGAAGGCTTCGTCTACGAAGCGCAGTTGCTGATCTCCGCCGCGCGCCGCGCCGGCGCGGGCGTGGTCGGGGTGCCGATCGAAACCCGCTACCAGGCCGCCGACGCGCCGCAGCAGTTCCGCAAGAGCCACTTCCGCCTGTTTCGCGATCTCTACGCGATCACCTCGCACGTCGTGGCGCAGGTGTGGTCGTACGGACACGTGGTCCGCGAATATCGGCGCGCGCGCGCGCATCCGCCGGTGATCGACGATCCGACGGGCGAATTCGCCGGCCGCACCTCCACCGCGAACGCATCCACCGGGAACACGCAGCGATGAACTCGAACGCGATGACATCCGAAACCGCCCTCCCCGACACCCGCCACCACGATGTCGTCGTGCTCGGCGGCGGTCTCGCCGGCCTCACGCTGGCGATCCAGCTCAAGCGCCAGGATCCCGCCATCGACATCGCGGTGCTCGAACGCCGCAGCCATCCGGTGCCCGAGGCCGCGTTCAAGGTCGGCGAATCCACGGTCGAGATCGGCGCGCACTATTTCGCCAACGTGCTCGGCCTGCGCGAGCATCTCGAAACCGAACACATCCGCAAGTTCGGTTTCCGCTTCTTCTTCAGCGACGGTCGTCGCGACATCGACCGCTGCACCGAACTGGGCGTCAGCCGGATCCTGCCGACGCCGTCGTGGCAGATCGATCGTGGCCGCTTCGAGAATTTCCTCGGCGATGAAGCGCGTCGCCTCGGCGTGCGCTTCCACGACGGCGCGACCGTGCGCGGCGTCGCGATGGCCGCCGGCGACGACGCGCCGCATGCGATCACCTGGGAGCAGCGCGGCGATACCGTCTCCGCCACCGCGCGCTGGGTCGTGGACGCCAGCGGCCGCGCCGGATTGATCAAGCGCAAGCTCGATCTCGCCGCGCCCGAAATCCACGACGCCAATGCGGTGTGGTGGCGCGTCGATGGCCTGATCGACCCGAAGGACTGGTCCGACGATGCCGGCTGGCTGTCGCGTTGCACGCCGCCGGACCGCTGGCGTTCGACCAACCACATGTGCGGCCCGGGCTACTGGTTCTGGCTGATCCCGCTGTCCTCCGGCGCGCATTCGCTGGGCATCGTCTGCGACGCCAAGATGCATCCGCTGGACACGATGAACACCCACGAGAAGGCGATGGCCTGGCTGCGCGAACACCAGCCGCGCGTCGCCGAAGCGCTCGACAAGCCCGAACACGCACTGCAGGACTTCCTGTTCCTGCGTCACTTCTCGCACGGCTGCAAACAGGTGTTCAGCGGCGACCGCTGGGCGCTGACCGGCGAGGCCGGCGTCTTCCTCGACCCGTTCTACTCGCCGGGCAGCGATTACATCGGCATCGCCAATACGCTGATCTGCGACCTGATCGCGAAGGACCGCGGCGGACATGCGTTCGCGCCCTACGCCGACATCTACCAGCAGCTGTATTTCGGGTTCTTCGAGAACACGATGACGCTGTATCGCGGCCAGTACCCGCTGTTCGGCGA
This sequence comes from uncultured Lysobacteraceae bacterium, assembly GCA_946480825.1. Next base: position 5,145 of record CAMLLG010000071.1, on the reverse strand, counting down.
CGCTCAGGTGATGCCGGTGAAGGTGATCTGGGACTACACCTATTACTGGGCATTGCTTGCACCGCTGTTCTGCGGCGACAAGCTCACCGAGATCACGCTGCTGGGCCGGCTGCGTCCGCAGTTCGAACGCGGGCGCGACCTCAACCTCGCGATGCAGGCGCTGCTGCGCGCCTGGGGCGAGGCCAACCGCACCGACGCGACGCCCGGTGCCGCATCGCTCGACGGCCGTCTGCTCGATCAGTTCGACATCGACTGGTTCCACGAGATGAACCGCGCGCTGCACGACACGCTCGACAACCCGGCATTCGCGCAACGCATCCGCGACAACGTCGCACGGATGGAATGGCTGGCCGCGGAAACCCTGCAGCGCGCCCGCGCCGTGCATCCGCGGATCGACGACTGCGGCCTCGACGCGCTGCTCGGCGCGACGACGACGGAAGTCTCGCTGGCGCCGATCTGGTACGCGGCGGCCTGAATCAGAAAGCGAGAGAGTCATGCGAATCCACCGCAGCCCTACCGTCGAAGCTATAGGCGGTCGCATTAGAGTTGCTGCCTTAGCTCGGGGTTATACCTCGGAACGCTCCGCCTCTAAGGTGGATATCGCAAAAATTTCTAAATCAATAGGCGTCAGCTACGAAATGGCTAGACGTTATGTGGAGGGGAACGCCAGGATCCCTGATGAGAAGATGCAATTGATCGCTGAATTGCTTCAAGTTTCTTTATCATGGCTATCTCACGGCCAAGGAACGATGGAGCCGGAGCAGATTAACACGCAAATTCTCGAAGAATGTTTGAAATTAGTTTTTGAAGCCGAAGAAAAGTCTGGCGCGAAAATCAACGATGCAAGTAAGTCAAAGTTAGCAGCCGAACTTTATAAACAGCGAATTACTGGCTCGCAAAACTCTGCTGACATTCTGGCGGCTGCTCTTGGGCTGGGTAAGTCATAGAAATATTAACCATCTGCCAAGAGCGGAGGAAATTAAGCACCCTAATCCCTTCCGTCGCTGATCTATCCCCACGAATTTTTCTTGGGATGTAGTGATCTCCAATTCCGAAGGCATTCGTGATCCGGTTCTGGTCTTGATCTACCGGGGCCCCTGGTCGCGACGGGTTTCGTGGATCAGGCCCAACGGGCGCGCGGCAGGACGCCGCGCGTTTTTCGACAGGACACGGATGTCCTGTCGAAAAACCCCGCGAAACCCGTGCACCCGGCGCAACGCGCCGGGCGCGACCGACGGGGTGTGCTTTCTTTTGGTTATCTTTTCTTTGCACAAGCAAAGAAAAGTGACTCGCTCGCGGCAGCGAGCGAAACCAAGGGCCAACGGCAGACCGTTCCGTCAGCCTTCAAAGCAAATTGGATCCGAATCGATCACAAGCAGGTCCCTCGCCTGCGGCTCGGGATGACAGCCGTACCAAGATCGCTACCGACCTGATGATCGGCCGAGGGCAAATGGGGATACCTCAGCCTCAGTACCCTTCATGCAACTCAACTCATCCCGCCGTCGACACCGATCACCTGGCCGTTAATGTACCCCGCACCGTCGCCGCACAGGAATCCGACCAGCGCCGCGACTTCCTCCGGCGTGCCGGCGCGCGCGGCGGGCACCATCTGCTTGATCTGCTCGGGCGGGAACGCCTCCTTCGCCATGCTGCCCGCGATCACCCCGGGCGCCACGACATTGGCGGTGATGCCGCGGCTGGCCATTTCCCGCGCCAGCGATTTGCTGGCGCCGTGCAGCGCGGCCTTGGCCGCGGCGTAGTTGGTCTGGCCGCGGTTGCCGATCACCGCGGCCACCGAGGAAATGCTGACGATGCGGCCCCAGCGTTTGCGCGCCATCGGCAACAGCAGCGGCTGGGTGACGTGGAAGAAACCGTGCAGCGACACGTCGATGACGCGCTTCCACTGCGCGTCGCGCATGCCGGCCATCGGCGCATCGTCGTGGATGCCGGCGTTGTTGACCACGATCTGGATCGGGCCGGCTTCGAGCAGCGCGTCGAGCGCGGCGCGGGTGGCGTCGCCGTCGGCGACATCGAAAGCCACCGCCTCGGCGGAACCGCCCGCGGCGAGGATCTCGTCGCGCACCGCTTCGGCGCGCGCGAGGTTGCCGTTGGCATGCACGATGACGTGCGCGCCGTCGGCCGCGAGCCGGCGGCAGATCGCGCCGCCGAGATCGCCGCTGCCGCCGGTGACGAGGGCGCGGCGGGGAGTGTGGTTCGACATGGTCATTTCTTCTCCGGTCTCCAGGTGCTGTCGTCCCGAACAGAGCGAGGGACCTGCTTCGGCAAGCCATCGAAGGCGTTCGACAACAGGTCCATCACTGCGTTCGGGATGACAATCGATATTTCACGATCATTCGATGCTCATCCCTGCAACATCACCGCCGCCCGTCCTTCCGCGAGCAGCGCGCCGTCGTGAACGATGCGGAAGAGATACTGCTGCGTCGCCGGGCTTTCGGCCAACAATTCGGCCTCGCATTCCAGCGCGCCGGGCAGGTCGTCGATGCGCGCGACGTGCAGGGTCGCGTCGCGCAGGGCGACGAGGAAACCGACCTTCGGGTCGCCGCCGGCCGCGGCGCCGCGCAGACCGCCGTGCACGGCCATCGCCTGCGCGCCGTATTCGCACAGATGCACCGCGCGCAGGCGATCGTCGCTGCGCAGCGGATGCGCGGGATCGCGATGGCCGTCGCTGCGCAGGCGAATGCGGCGATCGTCCCAATCGACGACCGCATCCCACAGGCACATTGCGCCCTTGTGCGGAATCATCGCTTCGATGGCGTGACGGTCGATCATCCAGCAGTCCCCGTAGGAGGGCCTTCAGGCCCGAGCGCTTGCGGAGTCGCGCCCAAAGGTCCGTCCGGGGAAGGGCTCGGGCCTGAAGGCCCTCCTACGCCGGTTTCATGCCGCGAGATCGACAGCGCCAGCACGAAATTGCCGATCACGCCGAGCGTGACCGTGAGACCGATCGCGCGCAGCACCGGAATGCTGGACAGCGCCAGCAGGAAGAACACCAGCAGGGTCATCAGGCTGCATACGATCAGCGCGTGCAGCGTCCGCAGCTGGTCTTCGTAATCGTCGCCGGCATGCTCGAAGAACAGCGCGTAGTCCAGACCGAGGCCGGCGGCGAGGATCAGCGCGACCAGATGGAACAGGGTCAACTCGACGCCGAACGCACGCAGCGCCGCGAGGATCAGCAGCGTGGTCAGCGCCATCGGCAACAACACGCGCAGCGCGCGGCGCGGGGTGCGCAGCGCCAGCCAGACCGTCGCCGCGAGCAGCAGCGCGGCGATGCCGAGCGCGTACAGCACGCGCTCGCGATAGGCCACGACCAGCGATTCCGATGCGGTCTTCAGATCGAGCAATTCGATGCCGGGCGCATTCACGGCGCGCGCGACCGCCGCCGGATCGTCGAGGCCGGTCATCGACACCAGCGCGGTGGCGTGATCCTCGTGTTCGAGCAGCAGCCCGCCCACGCGCGTCGCCAGCGGCGTGCCGGAAAGATCGCGGACTTCCAGCGGCACGGCGGTGCGCGCGCGTTCGACATCGGCGAGGAAATCCTCGAACGCATCGCTGCGGAACGGCGTGGCCGCGACCGCCGCGTCCAGCGACGCGCGCAGCGCATCCGGCGCCGGCAGCATCGCCTGACGGGCGCGTTGGGTGGCGGCGCTGGGCAGCGTACGCGCCACGCTGTCGTAGCCGGCGATGGCCCTGCGTTCGATCAACGCGTCGAGCTTCGGATGCAAGGCTTCGACGCGCTGCAATGCGTCTTCGGCGTTGGCGCCGCGCACCGCCAGCAGATAACGCACGTCCGGCGCGCCGAGTTCCTCGCGCAGATGCGCGTCGCGCGCGAGCGCGTCGGCCGGCACCGGCGTGAGTTTCGACAGATCGTTCTGCCAGAACGGCCCGGGCGCGAAGCGCAGCACCGCCAGCGCGAACAGTGCGAGCATCGCGAGTTGCCAGCCGCGCGGACGCGGCACGCGCGCGACCGCCGACCACAGGCGCGCGAGCCGCGGCGATGCGGCCGGGTCGCGCGGCGCGGGGTCGATCAGCGCCGGCAGCAGCAGGCGCGTGGTCAGCGCGGCGACCGCCAGGCCGGTGATGGTGAACACCGCAAGTTGCTGCAGGCCGTCGACGCCGGAGAACAGGAAGGTGATGTAGGCGATGCAGGTCGAGGCCACGCCGGTCGCCAGCGTCGGCCAGATCGCGCGCGCGTTCGCCCACGGCGACACGCCGGCGCGCTGATGGCTGAAGAGATGGATCGGATAATCCTGGACCACGCCGATCAGGGTGAAACCGAAGGCCACGGTGATGCCGTGCACGCCTTCGGCGAACACGAACGCGACCGCACCCAGGCCGGCGAGGCCCGCGCTGGCCAGCGGCAACACGCCGAACAGCGGCGTGCGCCAGCTGCGGTACGCGATCAGCAGCAGCAGGATCAGGCCGACGCTGTCGACCATGCCTATCCAGCTGGCTTCGCGCTGGGTGCGTCCGCCGATCTCCACCGAGAACGCGCCGGGGCCGGTGAGCGTCATCGTCGATGCGGTGTCGCCGCGCGCCGCGGCGAAGGCGGCTTCGATCGCGGCGATCGCGGACTGTTGGCCGGTCGGATCGAAACCGGCGGAGCGGGTCTCCAGCGCCAACAGCGCTTCCTTGCCGGCTCGGTCGAACCACACGCCGTGCAGCCGCTGTGGCGCGGTCGCCGGCTGCATGGCCTCGGCGATGCGCAGGATTTCCAGGGTCGGATCGGCGGGCAGCAGCGGTTCGATCAGCGCCGCCGCCGGCGAGCCGAGATCCTGCACGCGCGCATCGAGCTCGTCGCGCAGAAAAGCTTCGTCGTAACGCTGCGCATCGAGCGTGGGCGACAGCAGATAGCGATACGGACGCAGGCGCTCCGGAATCGCGGCGAGCGCGTCTTCGCCGCCGTTCGCGACCAGGCCGAAGCGCGCGTCCGCGGCGAGGGTCGTGGCGACGGCCTGCGACTGCGCGGCCAGAGTTTCGGTATCGGCGCCGCCGAGCGACATCAGCAGCAGTCGCGAGCCCGGGCCCTCGCCGAGTTCGTCGAGCAGGAGTTTCTGCGCGGGCGTTTCCGCGGAGGGCATGAATTTGCGCAGATCGCCGCTGACCTGCAGGCGCTGCGAGATCGCGTAA
>CAMLLG010000070.1 GCA_946480825.1 uncultured Lysobacteraceae bacterium | reverse complement strand
AATCGCAGATGGAGAAGAGCCAGCGCGAGTACTACCTCAACGAGCAGATGAAGGCGATCCAGAAGGAACTGGGCGAACTCGACGATGCGCCGAACGACATCGAGGAACTCGCGCGCAAGATCGCCGAGGCCGGCATGCCAAAGCCCGTGGAAGCCAAGGCCAAGTCCGAACTGAACAAGCTCAAGCAGATGTCGCCGATGTCGGCGGAAGCCGCGGTCGTGCGCAACTATCTGGATTGGCTGCTGGGCGTGCCTTGGAAGAAACGCACCAAGGTCCGCAAGGATCTGAAGGTCGCCCAGGAAACGCTCGATGCCGATCATTACGGTCTCGAGAAGGTGAAGGAACGCATCCTCGAATATCTCGCGGTGCAGACCCGCGTGAAGCAGATCAAGGGCGCGATCCTGTGTCTGGTCGGGCCGCCGGGCGTGGGCAAGACATCGCTGGGCCAGAGCATCGCCAAGGCCACCAACCGCAAGTTCGTGCGCATGTCGCTGGGCGGCGTGCGCGACGAGGCCGAGATCCGCGGCCACCGCCGCACCTACATCGGCGCCTTCCCCGGCCAGATCATCCAGATGATGAAGAAGGCCGGCACGATGAACCCGGTGTTCCTGCTCGACGAAGTCGACAAGATGTCGATGGACTTCCGCGGCGATCCCTCGGCGGCGCTGCTCGAAGTGCTCGATCCGGAGCAGAACAACGCATTTAACGACCACTATCTCGAGGTCGATCTGGACCTGTCCGAGGTGATGTTCATCGCGACCTCGAACTCGCTCAATATTCCCGGTCCGCTGCTCGATCGCATGGAAGTGATCCGTATCCCGGGTTACACCGAGGAAGAGAAACTCAATATCGCGGAGCGGTATCTGTTGCCGAAACAGTTGAAGGCGACGGGGCTGAAAGCGATCGAACTGAAGGTGGGCGAGGATGCGCTGCGCGACATCGTGCGCTACTACACCCGCGAATCCGGCGTGCGCAATCTCGAGCGCGAGATTTCGAAGATCTGCCGCAAGGTGGTGAAGGAGATCGCGCTGACGGGCCCGCAGCCGAAAGGCAAGGGCGCCAAGGCGATGCATGTGACCGGCAAGAATCTCGACAAGTATCTCGGCGTCCGCCGATTCGATTTCGGACGCGCCGAGAACGACAACGAAATCGGGATGGTCACCGGCTTGGCCTGGACCGAAGTCGGCGGCGATCTGTTGCAGATCGAATCCACCCTGATGCCCGGCAAGGGACAGTTGATCCTCACCGGCCAGCTCGGCGACGTGATGAAGGAATCCGCATCCGCGGCGCTGTCCGTGGTGCGCGCGCGTACCGAACGTCTCGGGATCGACGTCGATTTCCTGCAGAAACTCGACGTCCATCTGCACGTGCCGGACGGCGCCACGCCGAAGGATGGACCGAGTGCGGGCGCCGCGATGACGACCGCACTCGTATCCGCGTTGACGAAGGTGCCGGTGCGCGCCGACGTGGCGATGACCGGCGAAATCACGCTGCGCGGCAAGGTCACGGCCATCGGCGGCCTGAAGGAGAAATTGCTCGCCGCGCTGCGCGGCGGCATCCGCACCGTGATCATTCCGGAAGAGAACCGCAAGGATCTCGCCGATATTCCCAAGAGCGTGACCGATCAGATCGATATCGTTCCGGTGCGCTGGATCGACGAAGTGCTCGATCTCGCCCTCGAACATCCGATCGCGCCCACCGCGAAAAAAGAGTCGCGGTCCATCGCGCGCAAGACATCCAAGCCAGCGACGAGCGCGCGACGCGAAGTCCGCAAACACTGAACGGAATCGCACATGCGGCGGCGCGATCGCCGCCGCATGCGTGCGTTCATCCGATTTCGGCCTTTTTCCCGGGATTTTTCGCGGTTTTCGGTTGCGTGGCCGCGTCCACCGCTGGTATAACGGACGCCCGCGGGACAGGCCCGCGATCCACGGGTTCGATGGGTCGCAACGCGTCCTTTCGCGACATGCATCCGAATCCCGATGCGCGTCGCGTATTCGTTTCAATACCGTTTACATCCACATCATCCGGAGTCATGACATGAATAAAGCCGAGCTTATCGACGCGATCGCCGCCACCGCCGAGCTGTCCAAGGCCGATGCCGGGCGCGCGCTCGACGCCACGGTCGCCGCCATCACCAAGGCGCTGAAGAAGGGCGACACCGTGGCCGTGCTCGGTTTCGGTTCCTTCGTGGTCCGCGATCGCGCTGCGCGCACCGGTCGCAATCCGAAGACCAAGGAAGAAATCCAGATTCCGGCCTCCAAGAACCCGGTGTTCAAGGCTGGCAAAGCGCTGAAAGATGCCGTAAACTGATTGGCTCTTCTCGTTGGGGTGCTTAGCTCAGCGGTAGAGCGTCTCCTTTACACGGAGAGGGTCGGGGGTTCGAAACCCTCAGCACCCACCAGGGCGCCAGGCGATCGAAACAAGAGGTATTCCGTTCGATCGTCGAACTGCGCTAGAATGTTCGGCGCAGCAATGCAGGGTAACAACAGCGGAGTGGTAGTTCAGTCGGTTAGAATGCTGGCCTGTCACGCCGGAGGTCGCGGGTTCGAGTCCCGTCCACTCCGCCAACCCTACAATTTCGCATCCGCCTGATGGCGGGACGCAGAAGGCACCGGAAACGGTGCCTTCGTCGTTTCCGGAGCCGCAGATTGAAGCGATTCCCGCAGGAGGTCCGGAGCGGTCCGGGAATCACGCGGCCTGGGATGTCGCCGATTCCCGGACGCCGCCGCGGGGCATGCCGCCGTCCGTTCCAGCCGCTACACTAGACGGCTCTTCTCCCGGTCAACGCTCGCCAATGCTGCAGGCCCTTCGCGAAAAATCCTCCGGCTGGATCGCCACCATCATTCTCGGGATGCTGATGATCCCGTTCGCTTTCTTCGGCATGGAACAGTATCTGTTCCAGCGCACCGAGACGTTCGCGGCCAAGATCGAAGCCCCGCCGACATGGTGGCCCGCCGCGCCCGACTGGTGGGTGGTGCGCAAGGCCTTCTGGCAGCAGGAGGAAATCAGCGTCGACGATTTCCGTGCCCGCTTCGAGAGCGTGCGCCAGCAGCAGCGTGCGACCGAAGGCGAGAATTTCGATATGCGCGCGTTCGAGAAGATCGAGAACAAGCGCGAGATTCTCGAAGCCATGATCGACGAGCGCGTGCTGCGCATGGCGACCGAGCGCGAAGGCCTCGTCGTCGGCGATGCGCAGGTGCGCGAGACGATCGAATCGATTCCGGATTTCCAGGCGGACGGCAAGTTCGATCCACAGCGCTATCGTCTGATGCTGGCGTCGCAGTCGCCGCCGAGGACGCCGGCCGAATTCGATCAGCAGATCCGCGAATCCCTGAAACAGCAATTGCTCGCTTCGCGTCTGCGCGAGTCGGCGTTCGTGACCGGCAGCGAGGGCCAGCGACTGATTTCGCTGTTGAGCGAGAAGCGCGACGTGTCCTATGTCCAGTTGCCGGTTCCGCCGATCGACACCACGCCGGTGTCGGCCGCCGAGATCGCGAGCTGGTACAAGGCGCACCCGGACGATTTCCGCGCGCCGGAGCAGGTCACGATCGAATACGTCGAGGTCAACGCGGCGACGATGCCCGCGACGGCGGCCGCCGTCGACGAGGCGACGCTGCGCGAGCGCTTCGGACAGGAGAAGTCGCGTTTCGTCGAGCCCGAACAACGGCTGACCTCGCACATCCTCGTCCGTCTCGATGCCGGCGCCGATGCAGCGGCGCAGAAAGCCGCCGAAGCGAAGGCCCAGGACTTGTTGAAGCAGGCCAAGGCCGGCGCGGATTTCGCCGCGCTGGCGCGCCAGTATTCTGACGATTCCTCGAAGGACGCCGGCGGCGACCTGGGCTGGATCGCGAAGAACGGCCAGATGGTCAAGCCGTTCGAGGACGCGGTGTTCGCGACCGCCGTCGGTCAGATCGCCGGACCGATCAAGACCGATTTCGGTTGGCACATCATCCAGGTGCGCGAACTGAAGGCCGGCCGCGAAATGCCGTTCGAAGTGGCGCGTCCGGAACTCGAGCGCATGGTCGCCGAGGCCGAGCGCGAGCGCGCTTACAGCGACATCACCGGAAAACTGGTCGACGACGTGTTGAAGAGCCCGAGCTCGCTGGGCCCGGCCGCGCGCAGCGCGAAGCTCACCGTGCAGAAGCTCGGTCCGTTCGCCCGCGGCCAGGGAACCGGCATCGCCGCCAACCCTGCGGTGCTGCGCGCCGCCTTCTCGGACGATCTGAAGGAAAGTCGCATGGCCAGCGATCTGATCGAGATCGCGCCGAACCACAGCGTCGTGATCCGGGTGATCGATCACACGCCGGAACGCGTGCAGCCGCTGGACAAGGTCGGCGCGCAGGTCGTGGCCGCGATCCGTGCGGATCGCGCGCGCAAGGTGGCAGACGCCGAGGCCGATGCCGTTCTCGCCCGCCTGAAGAAGGGCGAATCGCTGGCGGCCATCGCTACCGAGAAGACGTGGATCCTCGCGAACGTTCCGGGCGTCACGCGCACGGCGCCGGTGCCGGATGCGCAGGCCGTCCGCGCCTACTTCGAAGTGCCGGCGCCCGCAGCCGGGAAGACCTCGCCGGGCAAGACCCGGACCGCTGCCGGCCAGATCGTGGTGTTCGAGGTGAGCAAGGTCGCGCAGGGCGACGATTCCGAAATCACACCGGAGATCCGCGCCGGCTTCCTGCGCCAGCTCGCGCCCAGCATCGGCGAGCAGGATGCGCTATCGATCGGCAAGGAGCAGCGCAAGCGCATGAAAGTTTCGGTGGCCGAGGACCGTCTCTGATCATCGCCTCCGATCATGGATGGATGCGCATCGCGCAACGAAAAAGCCCGGCATCGCCGGGCTTTTTCATGTGGGGACATTCGACCCGAGGATCACTCGATGCCAGTCATGCCCAGGATGTTGTAGCCGGCATCGACGTAGGTGATCTCGCCGGTCACGCCCGCGGCCAGGTCGGAGGACAGGAAGGCGGCGACGTTGCCGACGTCTTCGATGGTGACCGTGCGTCGCAGCGGCGCGTTCTGCTCGACATGGCCGAGAATCTTGCGGAAACCGGCGATGCCGGCGGCGGCGAGGGTCTTGATCGGGCCGGCGGAGATCGCGTTCACGCGGATGCCTTCGGGGCCGAGGTTGTAGGCGAGATAGCGCACGTTCGCTTCGAGACTGGCCTTGGCCACGCCCATCACGTTGTAGCCGACCAGCGCGCGCTCGGCGCCGAGATAGGTGAGAGTCAGGATCGAACCCTTGCGTCCCGACATCAGCGGACGTGCCGCCTTCGCCATCGCGGCGAGCGAGTAGGACGAAATATCGTGCGCGATCGCGAAGTTTTCGCGGGTCAGGCCGTCGAGATACTGGCCGGCGATGGCTTCGCGCGGGGCGAAGGCGATCGCGTGGATCAGGATGTCGAAGCCGTCCCAGTGCTTGCCCAGCGACTCGAAACAGGCGGCGATCTGCGCGTCGTCGGAGACGTCCAGCGGCAGCACGATGTTCGAACCGTATTCGGCGGCGGCGCTTTCGACGCGAGTCTTGAGCTTCTCGTTCTGGTAGGTGAACGCCAGTTCCGCGCCTTCGCGATGCATCGCTTCGGCGATGCCGGTGGCGATCGAGCGTTCGCTGGCGATGCCGGTAATGAGCGCGCGTTTGCCTTGCAGAAAACCCATGGTGGTCTCTTCGTTCCTCGGGGACGGTCAGTGTGCCATGCGCGACCGACCGTGGGCTGCCGTATGGATGCCTGCCGGTGTCGCGCTCAGGCGCGGAAGCCGTCTTTCCAGCGCCGCAGTTCGGCGAAGGTTTCGATGCGGTCCGCCGGCGCGCGCCCCAGGCGCGTGGCGATGGCATCGCGAATGGCCTTCGCGTCGCAGCGCAGGAACGGGTTGGTCGCGCGCTCCCGGGCGACGGTGGTCGGCAGGGTCGGCGTGCCCGCGGCGCGGAGCGTGCGGACTTCATCGGCGCGGGCGATCAGCGCGGCGTTGCCGGGGTCGACCGCCAGGGCGAAGGCCGCGTTGGCGGCGGTGTATTCGTGCGCGCAGCAGATCCGGGTGGCATCCGGCAACGCCGCGAAGCGATCGAGCGCCCCCAGCATCTGCGCCGCGGTGCCTTCGAACAGCCGGCCGCAGCCGAGGCTGAACAGGGTATCGCCGCAGAAGAGCACGCCATCGCCGATGTCCCGGCCATGAAACGCGATGTGGCTGCGGGTGTGGCCCGGCACTTCGAGCACGTCGAAACGCCAGGGGCCGGCCTCGACCGCATCGCCCTCGCCGACGCGATGGGTGGCGGGCGCGACGCGCGGGTCGTGAGGCCCATGGATGGGCAGGTCGGGCCAGCGTGCGCGCAATTCGGCGAGGCCGCCGATGTGGTCGCCGTGATGATGGGTGACCAGCACCGCCACGGGCTGCAGGCCGTCCGCAGCCGCGGCCAGGATCGGGCCGGCATCGCCCGGGTCCACGATCACCGCGCGACCGTCGTCGCCGGCCAGCGCCCAGAGGTAGTTGTCGTCGAAGGCGGGCAGGGGCAGCAGGCGCATGCGGGGACGAGGTCGGGATGGCGGCTTACAATGCCGCGATGCCCGCATTGTCCCACCAACCTCCGTCGGATGCCGTGATGCAGTGGTTTCTGCAGCCGGCGGGTCTGGCGGTGCTCGACAGCGAACAGACGGTGGTCGCGGACGCTCTCGCCGCGCATCCGGTGGTGGGGCTGCCGTGGCTGTGGTGCGCGCCGGCCCTCTCCGAACAGATGCCCGAAGGCCGCGGTCTGCGGCTCAGCCCGCGCAACCACGATTGGCTGGGTGCGGTGCGTTGCCGACTGCCGCTGCCGCTGGCGACCGAATCCCTCGGCGCGGTGGTGCTGCAGCATGTGCTGGGCGCCGATGGCGCCGACCCGGTCGCGCTGATCGAGGAATGCGCCCGCGTGCTGGTGCCGGGCGGCCGCCTGGCGCTGCTCGCGCTGAACCCGTTGTCGCCCTATCGTTTCCGGTGGCGCCGTCAGGGACTGTCGGCGCACGACCCCGGCCACTGGCGGCGCCTGTTGAGCGACGCCGGGCTCACTCCCGAACCCGCCGCGCGCGGCGTCGGCCCGCAATGGACGCCGACGGCATCGCCCAGCCTCCAATCCGGCCCCGGGCTGCGTGCGGCCTATCTCCAGCGCGCCGAAAAACGCGCTCTGCCCATCACCCCGATCCGTCAGCGGCCGCCGCTGGCGATCGCCGACGGAGTGCCCGCTGTCTGATGTCCGTGTCCATGAAACATGCCTCCATGAAGCACGTCCAGATCCACACCGATGGCGCCTGTCTCGGCAATCCCGGCCCCGGCGGCTGGGCCGCACTGCTGCGCTACCAGCAGCGGGAGCGCGAAGTCGCCGGCGGGGAAACGCTCACCACCAACAATCGCATGGAACTCATGGCGGCCATCGTCGGCCTGGAAACGCTCAGCGAGCCCTGCGAGGTCACGCTGTTCACCGATTCGCAGTACGTGCGTCAGGGCATCACCGAATGGATGCCGAACTGGGTGCGGCGGCAATGGAAGACCGCGGGCGGCGATCCGGTGAAGAACCGCGATCTGTGGGAGCGGCTGCATGCCGCGACCCAGCGCCACCGCATCGACTGGCGCTGGGTGAAGGGGCATTCCGGCGATCCCGACAACGAACGCGTCGATACGCTCGCCCGCGATCAGGCCATCGTTTACAAGCAGGAAACCCAAGGCGCATGAGACAGATCGTCCTCGATACCGAAACCACCGGCCTCGAATGGAAGAAGGGCAATCGCGTGGTCGAAATCGGCTGCGTGGAGCTGGTCGAACGCCGACCCACCGGGCGTACCTGGCAGCGTTACCTGCACCCGGATCGCGAATTCGAACCCGGCGCCCAGGAAGTCACCGGCCTCACGCTGGAATTCCTCGCCGACAAGCCGCGCTTCCGCGAGATCGCCGATGCGTTTCTGGATTTCATCGAGGGCGCCGAACTGATCATCCACAACGCGGCCTTCGATGTAGGCTTCCTCGACTACGAACTGTCGCTGCTGGGGCCGCAATACGGCCGGTTGCACGATCGGGTTGCGGGCATCGAGGATTCGCTCGACATGGCGCGCAAGCGCTATCCGGGCCAACGCAATTCCCTCGACGCGCTGTGCAAGCGGTTGGGCGTGGACAACGCGCATCGCCAGTTGCACGGCGCGCTGCTGGACGCCCAGTTGCTGGCCGAGGTGTATCTCGCGCTGACTTCGGGGCAGGGCGAAATCGGCTTCGGCGGCGAGGGCACGGCCGAGGACAACGCCCGTGCTGCCGTCTCGGCCTTCGCGAGCTTGCCTGCGGACATCGCAGCCCGTCCGCGCGTGCGTCCGCGCGAGGACGAACTGGCCGCGCATGCGGCCCGTCTCGAGACCATCCGCAAGAAAGCGGGCCGTTGCGTGTGGGAGACCGGCTGAAGGCGGGATGCCGCGATGCGCGCGTGAACGGGCTTCGAACGGCCTGCGCCGGCTCCATTCAGGTTCAACGTCCGCGCCGACCCGATGATGGGCTGACTGTACAATCCGCTGTCGTTTTTCCAGAGCAGGAGCGTTCGCGTGCCGACATGGCTTGTGACCGGCGGTGCCGGTTTCATCGGGGGGAACTTCGTGCTGGAGGCCGTGGCCGACGGCGTCCGGATCATCAACCTCGATGCGCTGACGTATGCCGGCAATCGCGACACGCTGGCGGCTCTCGAAGGCCATCCCGGTCACGTGTTCGTGCAGGGCGACATCGGCGATCGCGCGCGCGTCGCCGCGCTGTTCGCGGAATACCGTCCGGACGCGGTCGTGAACTTCGCCGCGGAGAGTCATGTCGATCGTTCCATCGACGGCCCCGCGGCCTTCGTGCAGACCAATGTCGTCGGGACGCTCGCGCTGCTCGAATGCGCGCGCAACCACTGGAAATCGCTGGACGGGGACGCCCGCGACGGTTTCCGTTTCCTGCACGTGTCCACCGACGAGGTGTACGGTTCCCTGGGCGAGAGCGGCAAGTTCACCGAAACCACGCCGTACGCGCCCAACTCGCCGTATTCCGCGTCGAAGGCCGCGTCCGACCATCTGGTCCGCGCCTTCCATCACACCTACGGGCTGCCGACGCTCACCACCAACTGCTCGAACAACTACGGCCCGTATCAGTTTCCCGAGAAGCTCATCCCGCTGATCATCGCCAAGGCGCTGGCCGGCGAGCCGTTGCCGGTCTACGGCGACGGCCGCAACGTGCGCGACTGGTTGTACGTCGGCGATCATTGCAGCGCGATCCGCGCGGTGCTGGAACGCGGCCGGGTAGGCGAGGTCTACAACGTCGGCGGCGATGCCGAACGCGAAAACATCGCGGTGGTGAAGACGATCTGCGCGCTGCTCGACGCGCGCCGCCCCTTGCCCGATGGCCGCGCGCGCGAATCGCTGATCGCGTTCGTCAAGGACCGCCCGGGTCACGATCGCCGCTACGCCATCGATGCGTCGAAGCTCAAGTCCGAACTCGGCTGGTCGCCTTCGCTGACGTTCGAGGCAGGCATCGCGCGCACCGTCGACTGGTATCTCGATCATCAGGCGTGGGTGAAACGCGTGCTCGACGGCAGTTATCGGCTCGAACGCATCGGAGGCGCGGCATGACCGCGCGCAAGGGCATCATTCTCGCCGGCGGATCGGGCACCCGGCTGTATCCGATCACCCAGGCGGTCAGCAAGCAACTGCTGCCGGTCTACGACAAGCCGATGATCTACTACCCGCTGAGCGTGCTGATGCTCGCGGGCATCCGCGAAGTGCTGGTCATCAACACGCCGCACGAACAGGCGTTGTTCAAGGCGCTGCTCGGCGACGGTTCGCAGTGGGGCATGCGCATCGAATACGCGGCGCAGCCCAGCCCCGACGGGCTGGCGCAGGCGTATCTGATCGGCCGCGACTTCGTCGACGGCGGACCGAGCTGTCTGGTGCTGGGCGACAACATCTTCCACGGCCCCGGTCTCACCGCGATGTTGCGCGAAGCCGACGGCCTGCAGGACGGCGCGACCGTCTTCGGCTACTGGGTCAGCGATCCGGAGCGCTACGGCGTCGCCGAATTCGACGACACCGGCAAGGTGATCGGGCTGGAAGAGAAACCCGCGAAGCCGAAATCGCATTACGCCGTCACCGGTCTGTATTTCTACGACGGCCGCGCCAGCGATTTCGCCGCGCAGCTCAAGCCTTCCGCGCGCGGAGAGCTGGAGATCACCGATCTCAATCGCCGTTATCTCGACGAAGGCGCACTGCATCTGCAGCGTCTCGGCCGCGGTTACGCCTGGCTGGACACCGGCACCCACCAGTCGCTGCTGGAAGCCTCGAACTACATCGAGACCATCGAAGCGCGACAGGGTCTGCGCGTCTGTTGCCCGGAGGAAATCGCCTGGAACAACGGCTGGATCGATGCCGCGCAGTTGGAGGCGCTGGCGAAGCCGCTGGCGAAAAACGGCTACGGCCAGTATCTGCTCGGCCTCGCCGAGCGCGGCTTCGTCCCCTGAGCGCGGGTCCCGGATGAAAATCATCGAAACCGATCTTCCCGGCTGCGTCGTGATCGAACCGCAGGTGTTCGGCGACAGCCGCGGCTTCTTCTTCGAATCGTTCAATCGCGACAAGTTCGCCGAGCACGGACTGACGGTGCCGGAGTTCGTGCAGGGCAACGTTTCGTCGTCCACGCGCGGCGTGCTGCGCGGCCTGCACTACCAGTGGCCGAAGCCGCAGGGCAAGTACGTGTCCGTGATCGAAGGCGAGGTCTGGGACGTGGCGGTCGACATCCGTCGCGGTTCGCCGACGTTCGGCCGCTGGGCCGCCGTGGTGCTCAATGCCGAGAATCGCCGGCATTTCTGGATTCCCGCGGGCTTCGCGCACGGTTTCGTGACCTTGAGCGAACGCGCGGTGTTCACCTATCTGTGCACCGAGACCTACGATCGCGAGGCCGATGCCGGCGTGCGCTGGAACGACGGCGAACTCGCGGTCGATTGGCCGGTGTCGGATCCGGTGTTGTCCGACAAGGATGCGAAGGCGCCCTTCCTCGCGGACATCGCGCCGGAACGTCTGCCGATCTGCACGGACTGAGGGCGGGCATGAAGATTCTGCTGTTCGGCGCCAACGGGCAGGTCGGGCATGAACTGCGGCGCAGTCTCGCCCAGCTGGGCGATGTGGTGGCGACCACGCGCAGCGGCACGCTGGAGAACGGCGCCGCCTGCGAACGCGCCGATTTCGATGCGCCCGCCGCATTGCCCGCGCTGATCGAACGCATCGCGCCCGACATCGTCGTCAATGCGGCCGCCTATACCGCGGTCGACAAGGCCGAGTCCGATCGCGACGCGGCGTTTCGCGCCAATGCCGAAGCGCCTGCGCGCATCGCCGAAGCCTGCGCCTCGTCGGGCGCACGACTCGTGCATTACTCCACCGATTACGTGTTCGACGGCAGCGGTACGCGCCCGTATCGCGAAGACGATCCGACCGCGCCGCTCGGCGTTTACGGCGCCAGCAAGCTCGCCGGCGAAGCGGCCGTCCGCGGCAGCGGCGCGCATCATCTGATTTTCCGCACCGCCTGGGTCTATGCCGCGCACGGCAGGAACTTCATGCGCACGATGCTGCGGCTCGCCGCCGAGCGCGAAGAACTGCGGGTGGTGGCCGACCAGCGCGGCACACCGACGTCCGCGGCCTTGATCGCGGACATCACCGCCGCCGCGCTCTCGCAGCCGTCGGTGCCGTCCGGGCTCTGGCATCTCACCGCCGGCGGCGAGACCACGTGGCACGGTTTCGCCGAAGCGATCGTCGCCGACGCCCACGCCCGTGGCCTGCTGGCGCGCATGCCGCGCGTCGTACCGATCGAGACCGTCGATTATCCGACCCCGGCGCAACGACCGGCATATTCGGTGCTCGACACCGCGCGCCTGCGCTCCGATTTCGGCATCGCGCTGCCGCACTGGCGCAGCGGGCTGGCCGCGGTACTCGACAGTTCAAGAACCGATACCGGACACTGACCGTCCCTTGTCGCCTTTCCATGGAGGAAACATGTCGACAGGACGCATCGCGACAACCCTTCTTCGTCCGAGCCGGCAGGCCGCCGCGCGGCTGATCCTCGGTCGCCGCGATTCACGCTTCGGTCTGTGCGCTTCCTTCTTCCTGTCCGGATACGTTCCCGTGAAATCCATCGTCCTGCTGTTGCCCGCTCTCGTTTTCGCGGCCTTGCCGATCGTCGCTCCGGCGCAGTCTCCCGAGCCGGCCCCGATCCGCGATTTCCTCCGCTATCCCAGCTACAGCGAAGTTAAACTCTCGCCCTCGGGAGAGTATCTGGCGATGACCGTCAGTCGTGGCGAGAAGGATGTGCTCGCCCTACTGCGGACCGGGGATCTCGGCGTGGTTTCGGTCACGGAGCTGCCGGGAGACAACAGCGTCGGCAGGTTTTACTGGGGCAACCCGAAGCGACTGGTCTTCAATACCTACATCAAGCGTGGGCGGTATGTGGATAGCCGGCCGCCCGATCTCGGTTTTCTCAATGCGGTCGATATCGACGGCTCCAGGCCGCGCACGCTGTTCCGCGACGCCAGGACCCTGATCGAGCGCGGCATGCAGTCCGCGCACGAGGAGCGCGAGGGCCTGTACGAAGTGCTGGACCCGCTGCCGGAGGACGAGGAGAACGTTCTGGTGCGGATCTTCAATCCCTTCATGTCGGGAAAGAAAGTCAATCGACTGGCGCTGCTGAACATCTACGACGGTCGGACCAGACTGTTCGCCACCGCGCCCGAACTGAGCTGCGCGTTCGCGCTCGATGGCGGGAAACGGCCGAATTTCGCGATGTGCGAAGACCCGGACGACGAGAAGGAAGTCCATCCCGCGATCGATCTGTATCGACGTGGGGACAAGATGCAGTGGGAGCGCATCCATGCGGGCAAGTCCGCGGGGCACGCCCTGAGCGTGGTGGGTACCGCCACCGATGGCCGCGTCTATGCGGTGCGCGACGACGGCGTCGGCACGTACGAATTCGGGGTTCTGGACGCGCAGGGCGGCTTCCGCGGGCTCTTCCGCGACGAGAACGCGGATCCGGCCGGCTATCTCACGTCCGCCACCGGCGATGCGATCCTGGGCGTGGTCACCGCTTCGGCCAAGCCGAAGATCACCATGATCGATGAGGACCATCCGGACGGCGAACTTTATGCCTCGCTCGCCGCGGCTTTTCCCGATCAGTTCGTCGAGTTTTCGAACGCATCGTCGAATGGCGATCTGATCGTCGTGTCGGTCCGCAGCGATCGCAATCCCGGCGAGCTGTACCTGTACGATCGCAAGACCGCCAAGGCCCGGTTCCTGATGCGCCGCATGCAGTGGATCGACCCGGCGAGAATGGCGAGCGTGCGCCCGGTCCGGATCGCCGCGCGGGATGGACTGATGCTGCATGGCTACCTCACCGTTCCGAACGGCTCGAACGGAAAGAATTTGCCGATGATCGTCAACGTGCACGGCGGCCCGATGGGCGTGCGCGACGATTGGGGCTTCCATGCCGAAAATCAGCTGCTGGCGAGCCGCGGTTATCTGGTGCTGCAGGTCAATTTCCGCGGCTCCGCTGGACGCGGCGTCAAGTTCGAGCGCATGGCCTATGGCCAATGGCACAACGGCATCATCGACGACATCGTCGATGCGACCCGCTGGGCCGTGGCGCAGGGGCATGCCGACGAGGATCGCATCTGCATCTACGGCGCCAGCTTCGGCGGTTATGCCTCGATGATGGCGCCTGCCAAAGCGCAGGGACTGTTCAAGTGCGCGTTCGGTTATGTCGGTGCGTACGACGCCGAGATCCAGATGCAGGACAGCGATACCGCGCAGAGCGAACGCGGTCGGCGCTACCTCGCGATGGCCCTCGGCGACAGCAAATCCGTGCGGGCCGCGGCGTCGCCGGTCAATCATGCGGACAAGATCCGCATTCCGGTGTATCTGGCGGCGGGGCAGCGCGATGCCCGCTGCCCGCCGCAGAATACCGAAGCGATGCGGAAGGCGTTGACCGCCGCGGGCAATCCGCCGGAAGGCGTGATCCTGCAGGCGGGCGAGGGGCACGGCTTCTACAAGGAAGAGAGCAACGTCAGGCTTTACACCGAAATGCTCGCGTTCTTTTCCCGCCACATCGGGCCCGCACCCGCACCGTGACGCCCGGTTACCCGGCCCGCAGGCTTCGCCCATGAGACGCGACATTTTCGCCGCGGCTTCGGCTTCGGCTTCGCTTCCGTTGCCGGCGCCGACCAGGGAATGATCGCGCCCGGTACGCCGGCCTCCGTGGCGGCGCGCCTTTCGACCCATGTGCCGCGGCTCGGCTGCCGATACACTGTCGCCGCTCGATTCATTCCGGGGATTCCATGAAAAAGATCTTTCTGCTGCTCGCCGTGCTGTTGTCGGCCCCCACCGCCGCCCTCGCGCAGTCGCCCGCGCCCGCCGCGGTGCAACCCTACGAGATCGGCGACTTCATCCGCGACGATCGTTTCGTCAGCGTGAAGCTGTCGCCCAAGGGCACCTATGTCGCCGCGACGGTCCCGCTGGCGGTCGACGACAAGACCGTGCTGGTGATCCTGAAGCCCGGCGACAGCAAGCCTTACGGCCATGTCACCCTGAAGAACCGCAACACGCACGTGGCGGATTTCTGGTGGGTCAGCGACGAACGCCTGCTGTTCACGGTCGGCGAGCGTGCCGGCGGTCTGGAGCAGCCGGTGAGCTACGGCGAGATCTGGGGCACCAATGCCGACGGCAGCAAGCAGGGCATCGTGGCCGGCGCGCGCGCCAGCGCGTCCGCCTCGCGTGCGGGCGGACGCGCCCGGGCCGAGGGCATCGGCATCCAGATGGTCGATACCCTGATCGACGACGACGACGAGGTGCTGGTCGCGGTGACGCCGTTCGCCGCCGGCGAGATTCCCTACACCTCGCTGGAACGCATGAACGTCTTCACCGGCACGCGCAAGCCGGTCGCGCGTGCGCCGGCGCGCGGCGCCAGTTTTCTTGTCGATCACGCCGGACAGGTCCGCTTCGCCCAAGGGCTGAACCGCGATTTCGATGCGGTGCTGTATTACCGCAAGGACGACAAGTCCGAGTGGCAGCTCATCCACGACGAAACCGCGAGCGGGACGGCGATGAGCGCGCTCGGCTTCAGCGCCGACAACGCCACCGCCTATCTGCAGGCGGAAGAGGCGCAGGGCCCGGATTCGATCCGCGCGTTCGATGTCGCCAGCCAGACCATGAAGCAGGTGGTGCGCGACGAACTGCACGACCCCGCCGGCCTGGTGCGCGCGATCGGCAAGCGCTACCCGATCGGCGTGCGGTTCACCGGCGGCAAACCCCGCTTCGACTATTTCGATCCCACCTCGGCCGACGCCAAGCTTCATCGCGCGCTGCAGGCGAGCTTCCCCGGCAGCGTCGTCGTGGCGACCTCCTCGACGGTCGATGGCCGTTACGCACTGCTGGAAGTGTTCGACGACCGCAATCCCGGCGACCTCTTCATTTTCGACACCCAGACCAAGAAGGCCGATCGCTTCATGAGCCGCGCGGACTGGCTGAAGCCGGAACGGCTCGCGACGATGACGCCGGTCTACTTCAAGGCCCGCGACGGCGTCGAGATCGAGGCGCTGCTCACCGTGCCCGCAGGCAGCAGCGGCAAGCAACTGCCGTTGATCGTGAACCCGCACGGCGGGCCGTTCGGCGTGCAGGACCTGTGGGGCTACAACCAGGAAGTGCAGATGATGGCGTCGCACGGCTATGCCGTGCTGCAGGTGAATTTCCGCGGCTCCGGCGGCTACGGCAAGTCCTTCCTTGAGCTGGGCCACAAGCAGTGGGGCCTGACCATGCAGGACGACCTCACCGACGCCACCCAGTGGGCGATCCGCGAAGGTATCGCCGATCGCAACCGCATCTGCATCTACGGTGCGAGCTACGGCGGCTACGCTTCGCTGATGGGCGTCGCCAAGGAACCGGACCTGTACCGCTGCGCCGTCGGATACGTCGGCGTCTACGACCTGAAGATGCTGTGGGGCCGCGGCGACATCAGCCAGTCGTCCTATGGCCGCGATTTCCTGTCCGAAGCCCTCGGCAAGGACCAGCTCGACGGCTCGTCGCCGACCAGGCTGGCGTCGCGGATCAAGGTGCCGGTGTTCCTCGCCGCCGGCGGCGCCGACGTGCGCGCGCCGCAATCGCACTCGGAGGCGATGGCGCAGGCGCTCCGGGCCGTCGGCAAGCCGGTGGAGGAGATGTATTACTCGACCGAAGGTCACGGTTTCGTGAAGGAAGAGAACCAGATCGCGTACTACACGAAGCTGTTCGAATTCTTCGGCCGCCATCTCGGCGGTCGCGCACCGGTGCCGCCGCCGGCGAAGAAGAAATGAACGATCGGATGTTCGGCCATCGAATCGGCCGGCAATGAAAACGGCGCCGAAAGGCGCCGTTTTTTCGTGGATCGATCTGCGTTCCGGATCGGCGCTCAGCGCCCCGCGGTGACCAGCGTGCCGATCTTCTCGCCGCGCAGAATGCGCAGCAGCACGCCGGGCTGGCTCATGTCGAAGATGCGCAGCGGCAGGCGACTGTCGCGGCACAGCGCGAACGCGGCGGTGTCCATCACCTGCAGGTCGCGCGAGATCACGTCGTCGTAGGTCAGCGTTTCGTAGCGCACCGCATCGGCATGCTTCTTCGGGTCCTTGTCGTACACGCCATCGACCTTGGTCGCCTTGAGCAGCAGGTCCGCGCCGATCTCGATCGCGCGCAGCGCGGCGCCGGAATCGGTGGTGAAAAACGGGTTGCCGGTGCCGGCGGCGAAGATGGTGATGCGGCCTTTTTCCAGATGACGCACGGCGCGGCGGCGGATGTAGTCTTCGCAGACGTCGTTGATCTTGATCGCGCTCATCACCCGGCACTTGGCGCCGAGTTTTTCCAGCGAATCCTGCATCGCCAGCGCATTGATCACGGTGGCGAGCATGCCCATCTGATCGCCCGTCACCCGGTCCATGCCGCCCGCGGCCAGCCCCGCGCCGCGGAAGATGTTGCCGCCGCCGATGACCAGGGCGACCTCGGCACCGGCGTCGCGGGCTTCGATCACCTCGCGGGCCAGGCGACCGATGACCTTGGGGTCGATGCCGTAATCCTCGTCGCCCATCAGGGCTTCGCCGGAGAGTTTGAGCAGGACGCGGCGATAGGCAAGCTGGGACATGGCGAACTCCGGAGGCGTGGGCAAACCCTGCGATTCTAACGCCTGCCGCGATGAGTTCCGACTCAGCCCGCCGGTTCGTACACCGCGTACAGCTTGCGCGCCGATTCCAGTACATCCCACATGCCGCTGAAACCCGCGGGAATCACGAAACTGTCGCCCGCGGCCACGATCGTTTCGCTGCCGTCGTCGCCGACGATGCGGACCTTGCCGGCGAGCATGTGACAGAACTCGTGCTCGGTGTAGCGCACGCGCCAGGTCCCCGGGTCGCCTTCCCAGACGCCGCAATGGAAGGCCTCGCCCGGGTCCGAGTAGGCGTTGGCGATGGCCTGTGTCGGCTGCCCGGCGATCAGGCGCTCCGCGGCGACCGGGCTGCGTTCCGCGCCTGCCGTGGTGTGGGGAATGGCGACGATCCGGGGCATGGTCGATCCTTGGCAGGCGATGCGGGGGTGACTTTCCGGGATGGTGCCGCAGCCTCGGGATGTCGACAATAGCCGCTCCGTTCACCGTCAACGAGTCGCCCATGTCCGCCAAGACCCTCCAGGAATTCCTGTCCAACACCAGGGAGAAAGACCTCTCCGGGGACGCCTTCGAGCTGGAAAGCTCGCACATGCTCGAAGTCCGCGTCGACGGCCTGGTCTGGGCCAAGGCCGGCGCCATGATCGCGCGCAAGGGCGGCGTGAAGTTCACCCGCCAGAGCATGCGGGAACAGGGCATCGGCAATCTGCTGAAGAAGGCCGTCAGCGGCGAGGGCATGACCCTGATGAAGATCGAAGGGCAGGGCCGGGTTTATCTGGCGGATGTCGGCAAGAAGATCACGGTGCTGCGCCTGCAGGGCGAATCGATCTTCGTCAACGGCAACGACGTGCTCGCCACCGAGTCGACGATCAGCAACGAGATCAAGATGATGCGCAAGGCCGCGGGCATGATGACCGGCGGTCTGTTCAACGTGAAACTGAGCGGCCATGGCCTGGTCGCGATCACCTCGCACTACGAACCGCTGACGCTGCCGGTGAGCGCGAGCACGGGCCCGGTCTTCACCGATCCGAACGCGACCGTGGCCTGGTCCGGCGGGCTGTCGCCTGAGATCGTCACCGACATCAACATCAAGACCCTGATCGGCCGCGGTTCGGGCGAAAGCATCCAGCTTCGCTTCGCCGGCGAGGGCTGGGTGGTGGTGCAGCCTTACGAAGAGGTCTATTTCCAGCAGGGCGGTAGTTCGTCCGGCGGCGGTGTGCTCGGCGCGCTGTTGGATTGATCCGCACGTTCGTCTGCGCAAGAAAAAACCCGCGGTTTCCCGCGGGTTTTTTCGTCCTGCATGCGGACGATGATCAGACCTGCATGGATCTGGCCTGCATGGATCAGACCTGCATCGCCTTCGCCACTTCGGCGGCGTAGTCCTCGACCACCTTCTCGATGCCTTCGCCGACCGCGAGACGCTGGAAGCCGGTGACGTCGGCGCCGGCGGCCTTGAGCGCCGCTTCGACCGTCTGCTCGGTGTTCAGCACGTAGGGCTGGCCGTACAGGGTGTTCTCGTTGACGATCTTCGCGATCTTGCCGCCGATGATCTTCTCGAGGATGTCGGCCGGCTTGGCCTTGTCCTTGTCGGTCATCTTCGCCAGTTCGATCTCTTTTTCCTTGGCGATGAACTCGGCCGGCACGTCGCTGGCCTTGTTGTGCGGCGGGTTCATCGCGGCCACGTGCATGGCGATGCCGCGGGCGAGCTCGGCGTCGCCGCCCTTGAGGTCGACCAGCACGCCGATCTTGCCGCTGTGGACGTAGGCGGCGACGTTGTCGGCGCTGTCGACGCGGACCATGCGGCGGACCTGCACGTTCTCGCCGACCTTGGCGACGATCGCGGCGCGGGCCTCTTCGACGGTTTCGCCGGAAGCCACCTTGGCCGCCTTGAGCGCTTCGATGTCGGCGGCGCCGGACGCCAGGGCGGCCTTGGCGACGGCGTCGATGAAGGCGAGGAAGTTGTCGTCCTTCGCGACGAAGTCGGTTTCGGAGTTGACTTCGACCAGCACGGCCTTGCCGCCGTCCTGGGCCATCGCGATGCGGCCTTCGGCGGTGACGCGGTCGGCCTTCTTGCCGACCTTGATGATGCCCTGCTTGCGCAGCCATTCGGAGGCGGCTTCGAGGTCGGCGTTGTTCTCGGTGAGCGCCTTCTTGCACTCCATCATGCCGGCGCCGGTGCGCTCGCGCAGTTCCTTGACGAGGGTGGCGGTGATTTCAGCCATGGGATTCTCGATTCTCTGGTAACGCAGGAGCGGCTTCAGCCGCGACGGCGGTGGCGCATCGCCTCGCGCGCGCCGTGGCGAACGCGGATCGCGGCTGAAGCCGCTCCTGCAGGTGTCGGGGAGCGGCCGCGCATGTTCGCGCGGCCGCATGACACGGGAATGACCCCGTGGAATTACTCGCCGGCGGGAGCGTCGGCCGCGGCTTCGGGCTTCTTGCCGTCGGGCTTCTTGCCGGCGCCGCGCGGACCGCGCGGACCGCGCTTGTCGCCCTTGCCTTCGCCGTCGGCGTCGCCGAAATCTTCCTCGCGGACCGAGGCGGCCGACGGTGCGGCGGCCTTGCCTTCGAGCACGGCGTCGGCGGCGGCGCGGGCGTACAGCTGCACGGCGCGGATGGCGTCGTCGTTGCCCGGGATGGCGTAGTCGACCAGGGCCGGGTCGTAGTTGGTGTCGACCACCGCGATCACCGGGATGCCGAGCTTCTTGGCTTCCTTGATGGCGATGTCTTCATGGCCGATGTCGATCACGAACAGCGCGTCGGGCAGGCGGTTCATTTCCTTGATGCCGCCCAGCGAAGCCTGCAGCTTGTCGCGCTCGCGGCGGAGGTTCAGCACTTCGTGCTTGACCAGCTTCTGGAAGGTGCCGTCGGTTTCGCCGGCTTCCAGTTCCTTCAGGCGCGCGACCGACTGCTTGACGGTGCGGAAGTTGGTCAGCGTGCCGCCCAGCCAGCGCTGGGTCATGTACGGCATGCCGCAA
>CAMLLG010000069.1 GCA_946480825.1 uncultured Lysobacteraceae bacterium | reverse complement strand
TTGCGGAAGCCGATCAGGAAGAACACGTGCGCCGCGAGCCAGAACCACCAGGCGAGCAGGCCCGAGAATTTCAGCCCGTGCAGATCGACCACCGCGGCCATGCGTCCGATGGTGGCGAGGTTGCCGAAGTCGCGGTAGCGGAACGGCGGCGGCGACGCGCCGCGCAGGCGCGCGCGGATCGCATCGCCGATGTAGCGCCCCATCTGTTTCGCCGCGGGCGCGACGCCCGGCACCGGTTTGCCCGCGGATTGCACCGACGCGAGATCGCCGGCGACGAAAATCTCCGGATGCCCTGGCACGGTGAGATCCGGTTGCACGATCACGCGCCCGGCGCGGTCCAGCGGCGCGCCGAGATCGCGCGCCAGCGGCGAGGCGGCGACGCCCGCGGCCCACAACACGGTGCGCGCGTCGATACGTTCCTCGCCGAGCTGCACGCCGCCGTCGTCGATCGCTTTCACCGGCACGCCGGTACGCACCTCGACGCCCAGTCTTTCGAGCTGCCGCCGCGCCTTGTCCGACAGCGCTTCGGGAAAGCTCGACAGCACCCGCGGCCCGGCTTCGAGCAGCAGCACGCGCGCGCGGCGCGGGTCGGCGCGGCGGAATTCGCCGTGCAGCGTATGACGCGCGATCTCGGCCAGCGTGCCGGCGAGTTCGACGCCGGTCGGTCCGCCGCCGACGATGGCGAAGGTGAGCCACGCGGCGCGCGCCGCGGCATCGTCTTCGGCTTCGGCGCGTTCGAACGCGGTGAGGATGCGGCGGCGGATTTCCAGCGCATCGTCCAGCGTCTTCAGGCCGGGCGCATGCGGCGCCCACTCGTCGCGACCGAAATAGGCGTGGGTGGCGCCGGTGGCGAGCAGCAGCGTGTCGTAATCGAGAGTGCGACCATCGGCGAGCCGCAGGCGTTTGGCGTCGGGTTCGATCTTCGCGACCTCGCCGAGCAGCACGGTCGCGTTCTTCTGCCGGCGCAGGATCTGGCGCAACGGCGCGGCGATGTTCGGAGCGGACAGGCCGGCGGTGGCGACCTGGTACAGCAGCGGCTGGAACAGATGATGGTTGCCGCGATCCAGCAAGGTGATGCGGACCGGCGCGCCGCGCAATGCGCGTGCCGCCCACAACCCGCCGAAACCGCCACCCACGATCACCACATGAGGCATCGCCGACATCGTCATCTTCCCGCCGCTGCGGCGCCATCGCCGCGCGCGCATTGTCGCCGATCCGCTGCGCGGGCGTCAGTACAGGTCGACCGGATCCACATCCAGCGACCAGCGCACCTTGCGCGCGTCGGGCAACGCGTGGATGGCGGGCAGCGCACCATCGAGCGCGGCGTGCAGCGCGCGGCGCGTCGGCGCGGTCAACAGCAGTTGCGCACGATGCATGCCGGCGCGGCGCGGCATCGGCGCGGGCACCGGGCCGTCCAGCGCCAGTCCTTCCGGCGCCGCGCCGCGGGCCGGTCGCGTGGCGGCGTAGGGCTGCAGCGCACTCTTCGCCGCGTGCAGGAACTGCATCGGCATCTCGGCATGCTGCGCTTCGGCGCGCAACATCGCGAGATGGACGCAGGGCGGAAAGCCGGCGGCTTCGCGCTGCGCGAGTTCGGTTTCGGCGAACGCGTGGTAACCGCCATGGATCAGCGTCTGCAGCAGCGCATGATCGGGATGATGCGTCTGCAGCAGCACCTCGCCGGGTTTCTCGGCGCGGCCGGCGCGGCCGGCGACCTGGATGAGCAGTTGCGCGAGTTTCTCGCCGGCGCGGAAGTCGGCGGAGAACAGGCCTTCGTCGATGCCGACGACGGCGACCAGAGTGAGATTCGGCAGATCGTGACCCTTCGCCAGCATCTGCGTGCCGACCAGGATGCCCGGCCCGTCGCCGAGTTCGGCGAAGCGCTTCTGCAGCGCATCCTTGCGCCGGGTGCTGGCGCTGTCGATGCGCATCACCGGCACGTCGCCGAAGCGTTCGGCCAGCCGCTCCTCCAGCCGTTCCGTCCCCACGCCCTGCGGCTGCAGCGCGAGGCCGGCGCAATCGGGACAGGCCGGCGGCGGCGTCTGCCGCGCGCCGCAGTGATGGCACTGCAGGCGGCGGCCGCCGCCGTGCACGGTCATCGGCGACGCGCGCAGCGGCGTGCTGCAGCGTCTGCACTGCGCGCTCCAGCCGCAGTCGTGACAGAGCAACACCGGTGCGTAGCCGCGGCGATTCTTGAACACCAGCACCTGGCCGCCGGCGTCCAGCGCGGCGCGGATGCCGCGCAGCAGATCGGGCGACAGGCCGTCTTCCAGCGGACGCTTGCGCACGTCGAGCACCCGCACCGCCGGCGGCTGGGCGTCGCCGGCACGGCGACGCAGACGCAAATGCCCGTAACGGCCGGCTTCGGCGTTGTGCAGGGTTTCCAGCGACGGCGTGGCGCTGCCCAGCAGGACCGGCACGTCGAGCGCCTTGCCGCGCACCAGGGCGAAATCCCGCGCGTGGTAACGGATGCCGTCCTGTTGCTTGTAGCTGCCGTCGTGCTCTTCGTCGATCACGATCAGCCCGGCCTCCGGCAGCGGCACGAACACCGCCGAGCGCGTGCCGACGATCACCCGCGCTTCGCCGCGCCAGGCGGCGGCCCAGACCCGCGCGCGTTCGGGATCGGTCAACCCCGAGTGCAGCGCATGCACCGGCACGCCGAGCCGGCGGCGGAACCGGGTCAGCACCTGCGGGGTGAGGCCGATCTCCGGCACCAGCACCAGCGCCTGCCGCCCGCGGGCGAGACAGTCGGCGATCGCGTGCAGATAGACCTCGGTCTTGCCGCTGCCGGTGACGCCATCCAGCAGCCAGGCGAGGAAGCCCGGCCGGGCGCGCAGCGCCTCCAGCGCGGCGACCTGCTCCTCGTTGGGCACCGGACCGGGCTGCGGCACCGGCGCGGCCTGCGAGGCCGGCACCGCCACGCGTTCGGCCAGACCGCGCTTGAGCAATGCCCGCGCCGCGGCGCGCCAGTCATCGAGCTGGGCGTCGAGCAGGTCTTCGTCGGCGAGGCCGGCCAGCAGGCGCTCGGCCAGCTGCCGCGGCCGGCCGCGCAGTCGCGGCGCTTCGACAACGCCTTCGGGCGTGAGCCGCCACGCCCAGGCATGGGTGTCGGGCACCGGCTCGCCGCGACGCAGCGCCGCCGGCAGGGCGGTGGAAAAGACCTCGCCGGGCGGAGCATGGGTGTAGCGCACCAGCCAGCGCAGCGACTCCAGCAGTTCGCCCTGCAGCAGCGGCTGCGGGTCCAGGATCGCCTCGGCGGCGCGCAGATCGGCGGCGAAGGCGGGGTCCGGGGCGCCGACGGCGGCGACCACGCCGACCACGCTGCGGCTGCCGAACGGCACGCGCACGCGGCTGCCGATCTGCGCCGGGCCGCCTGCGATCGCATCGCCGGGCGGGGGCAGGTAATCGAACAGGCGCGGCAACGGCACCGGCAGGGCGACACGCAGCACGGACTCGGGGGCGGACATGGCGGCAGTCTACCGATTCCGGATCGGCCGACCGGCGGCGCCACTTGCGCCGCATTGCTGCCGGATCGCACACGAACAGGCCGCAAGTCCCGGATCGGCAAGGGAATTCGGCATTATCCACACAACCTGTGGATAAGTTTGTGCATGGATCGGTGCGCGAAGGAATTTGTGCCGGAAATGCAGGGGTTCCGCGAAGTCTGGCGAAAAAAACGCCATCCCCTCTTCGCCCTTTGAAATCAATCGCTTATCCGTGAAACATAGCGCGAGCGCGGCAAAACGCCGGGACCAAAGTCCGCGCATTGCAGGAAAATGACCGCTGTGTACAACCGCCCGCGACCGGGCCTCCGGCTGAAAGCCTTGCGGCGCCTCGGGGAGCCGGTTTCGTGATGGTTGTCAAGCCGGAGGCGGGGGCCGCGAGGCATCATCCCAGCCCGTCGTCAAGTCGTCGTTCCGTCGCCCATGTCGTCCCAGCACACCCTCGACGCCGCTGCCGCCGCCGCCGCCAACATCGCCGGCTTCCTCCGGGGCGTCGAGCGTCGGGCCGCGCTGCTGGCGGAGCTGCAGTGCGGCGAGGCCGAGCACGGGGATCGCGCCCTGACCACGGTGATCGAGAATTTCGCCGAAGCCGCCCGCGACACCCCGCAGGACGACTGGGCGCTGCTGTTCTGGACCACCCTGCTGCAGAACCCCGCCCTGAACGCGGAACCGCTGGCGCCGTTCTGGCATGGCGATTTCGCGCCGCTGGCGCGGCTGGACCCCGGCACGCGCGCGGTGCTGCTGCTGCGCGTGGTGGTGGGCCTGGACGATGCCCAGGCCGCGGCGGTGTTCGGCGTGGAGCCGGGCGAGTACAAGCTGGCGCTGCAGCGCGCCCTGCCGCAGCGCGCCGACGGCTCGCTGGACGGCGAGGCCTGGCTGGCGATGAACGACGAAGCCCGCTACGTGATGAAACATCTGCCGCCGGAGCGGGTGGCGGCGATCGCCCGGCTGCGCGATGCCGCGATCGCCACGAAGGCGATGCCCGCCGCGCAGAAACCCGCGGCCCGCGGACCGCTGCCGGTGGGCAAACCGCGCTGGCTGGACAAGCTGCTGGGCAGCGTCAGCCTGCGCTGAGCCACCGCGCGCGAGCGGCGATCAGCGCGTCGCCCGCAATACCCGGCGGCTGGCCTGGAAACGGTCGCCGAACCGCGCCATGCCGTCGGCGCGCAACCTCGGGGCGTGATCGCGGAGATAGTCGTCCAGCGATGCGCGGTCCTGCAGCGCGTACTGCACGCAGAGGCCGACGCGACCGGCGCTGGGCGGCGGTTCCAGCACTTCGAAGATCTTGGCGCCCTTGAAGCCCGGCAGGGCGAGAATCTCGGCGATGTGGTCGCGCAGCCAGACGCGGTATTCGTCGTGCGCGGCGGCGTCGACTTCGATGTTGACTTCGTAGATCACGCGTTTGGAATTCGCGCTGTTGCCGCGAGGATTGCTCATGGACACCTCAGCTGCTGAGTCCTGCCAGGACCGCGTAGACGATGGTCAGGGTGAGCAGGAACGAATAGACCAGACCCAGCGTCGCGTATTTGATTAGAGTTTTGACCCAGCCCTGCGCGTACACCCGCTTCTGCATCCACAGCAGATACAGCGGCACGCACAGGTTGAGGACGATCGCCGCGACGACTCCAACGGCATCCGCGGCCCAGACCGGCAATCCGGCGACTGCCTGCATTCCCAACAGCAGGAACACCAGCAACAGCGCCGAGAGCATGAAGGCGTGGCTGTACAGCGCGATCACCAGATGTTCGAGATAGCCGCGACCGGAACGGAGGTAGAGCAGTTTCAGGCACAGCGCGAACAGCGGCACCAGCACGAACAGCGCGCCGGGCAGCGCACCGAGGAAACTGCGGATCAGTTCGTCGGGGTCGTCGCGGACGCGCGGGACGTTCTCCTGGATCCGCTCGATCCTGGCGCGCAGCCAGCGCTGCAGGACGCCATCGCCGGTCACCACCATTTCCTCCGACGTGGAGGACGCCGCGCCCGGCTTCGGCACGGAGGCGGCCCGGGCCGTGTCCAGCGCCTGCAACTGCGCGGGCGTCGCGCCCAGCGCCATCATCCGCGCCCGCGCCTGCGCGTCGATCTTGTCCTTCGACACATCGAGGATGGTCGACATGACGATGCCGGTCTGCGCATCGGCGGATTCGGTATCGATATCGCGGATGATCCGCGCGTGCCGCGCCAGAACCTCTTCGACGATCTTGGCGCTGCCGAAATGGTCGTCGTCGAGGCGGGTGTCGCCGACCACCACGCCGCTCTCCGGCGCGGTCGCATTCACCTTCAGGCTGCCTGCCGGATCGAAATGCAGGGTGAGTTTGCCGACGAAGAAGGTCAACAGGCTGAGGATGACGAACAGCCGCAGCGGCGCGACGTAACGTACCCGGTGGCCAGCGAGATAAGCGGCGGCGACGCGGCCGGGCACGCACAGATCGCGCAGGGTGCGGAAGATGCGGCCGTCGAGGTGCCAGAACGATTCGAACACCTCCTCCACCGCGTGCCCGAAGTGCCGCAGCGGGCTGTGCGCGCGCTGGCCGCAGACGTGGCAATAGCCGCCGAGGAGGACGGTCCGGCAGTTTTCGCAGGGCGCGGGCATGACGGAGGCGTCGTGGTCGGTCGTGCGCGCGGTCATGGCGTTCCCGGGGCGAGGTCGTGCGGGCAGTAAGATATCAGCCCGTGTGCGACCTCCCGCGCCGGTGCCCCCTTCCCGGCACGCATGACCGACGATCACACGCCACCCCTGCGATTTCGCGACGAGTTGCGCACCAGCGCGCGGCTGGCCGCGCCGTTGATGGCCGGGCACGTGTCGACCGGCCTGATCGGTCTGGTCGACGCGCTGATCGCCGGCCGCCACGGCACCGCGACCCTGGCAGCGGTGTCGGTGGGCACCGCGCTGTTCTGGCTGCCGCTGCTGATCCCGATGGGCACGCTGATCGCGGTGCCGGCCTCGGTGTCGCAACTCGACGGCAGCGGCCGTCGCGAAGAGATCGGCCCGCTGTTCCGCCAGGCGCTGTGGCTGGCGCTGGGACTGGGGCTGACGATGTTCGGCTTCCTCAGCCTGGCGCCGCTGGCGCTGGGCCCGCTGGGAATCGCCCCCGAACTCCACGCGGACACCGCCGCGTTCGTGCTGGGCATCCGCTGGGGCGTGCCGGCGCTGTCGCTGTACCTGTGCATGCGCTACCTGTGCGACGGCCTGCATTTCACGCTGCCGACGATGGTGGTCGGCTTCGGCGGACTGGTGCTGCTGGTGCCGATGGGCTGGGCGCTGACCTTCGGGCTGGGCGGACTGCCGGAACTGGGAGCCGGCGGACTGGGCCTGGCCTCGGCGCTGACGATGTGGGCGCAGGCGCTGGTGCTGGGGCTCTATCTCGCGCGGACCCGGCGTTTCCGTACCCTGGGGTTGTTCCGGCGCTACGAGCCGCCGCGCTGGCCGCCGATCCGCGGGCTGCTGGCGCTGGGGCTGCCGATCGGCTTCACCTGGCTGATGGAGGGCGGGCTGTTCGTCGCGACGGCGCTGGTCATCGGCCGCCTGGGCACGGTGCCGGCCGCGGCCCATCAGATCGCGATCAACGTCGCCAGTCTGTGCTTCATGCTGCCGATGGCGCTGGCCGAGGCCACCACGGTGCGCGTGGGCCATGCCGTGGGCCGCGGCGACCGCGACGGCCTGCGTCGCGCCGCCTTCGCCGGTTTCGCGCTGGTGCTGGGCACCCAACTGATCACCGGCGCCACCCTGCTGCTGGGCAATCACGCCATCGCCGGCCTGTATTCCTCCGACGCGGCGGTCGTGGCGCTGGCGTCCGGGCTGCTGCTGTTGGCCGCGGCGTTCCAGTTTCCGGACGGCGTGCAGGTGTTGTCGGTCGGCGCCCTGCGCGGGCTGAAGGACACCCGAGTGCCGATGCTGCTGGCGGCGGTGGCCTACTGGGGCATCGGCATGCCGCTGGGTGCGGTGCTGGGGCTGGGCGCGGGCGACCTGGTCCCGGCCGCCGGCCCACGGGGCATGTGGTTCGGCCTGATCGCCGGGCTGACCGTGGCCGCTGTACTGCTGTGCTGGCGCTTCTTGCGCCTGTCGCGGCGCATCCCCATCCTGCCCGAAGCGAATCGACGGCTTCACGTCGGCGAGAAGCCCGGCGACGACCGCGACGATCCGCATGTCGCCGGCACCGGATGAACACCCCACACCATGCTTGACGTCGCCGTGACCGATGGCGGATGACCGCGCGGCGGTCCGCCCGCAGACTGCGGCCATAGACACCAGAGAAACACAGGAGATGTCCCTCATGAACGAACCGCGCCGTCGCGGCCCCATCGCCAGCATCCTGTTCGGTCTCTGGGATGCGATGAATTTCACCCGCCGACTGATCCTCAACATCGCGTTCTTCGGCCTGTTGCTGCTGATTCTCGCGGCGATCGGCGCCGGCAGCACCAAGAGCGTGCTTCCGGTGGAGAGCGGCAGCACGCTGGTGATCGCCCCGCAGGGCACGCTGGTCGAGCAGTATTCGATCGACCCCACCAGCCGCGCGCTGGCCGAAGCGCTGGGCGACGACCGCGCGAACGAAGTGCAGCTGCGCGATCTGCTGCAGGTCATCAACGCCGCGAAGACCGACAAGCGCATCGAACGCGTGCTGCTGCGCGTCGACGGCATGGCCTTCAGCGGCTACGCCTCGGCGCGCGAAGTCGCCGAAGCGCTGGCCTCTCTGCGCGCCTCCGGCAAACAGATCGTCGCGTTCGGCGAGAGCTTCGACCAGTCGCAGTATCTGCTCGCGGCGCAGGCCAACGAGGTCTACCTCGATCCGATGGGCGGCATGTTGCTGGAAGGCCTGAGCCGTTATCGCCAGTACTTCCGCGAAGGCCTGCAGGACAAGCTCTCGGTCGATGTCCATCTGTTCAAGGTCGGCGAATTCAAATCCGCCGCCGAGCCCTACGTCCTCGACGGCGCGTCGCCGGAAGCGAAAGAAGCCGATCTGTTCTGGATGAACGACATCTGGCAGCGCCATCTCGGCGACATCGCCAAGGCGCGCAAGCTCGACGCCGCGAAACTCGCGGCCAGCATCGAAACGCTGCCGGCGGACATCGCCGCGGTGCAGGGCGATCTCGCCAAATACGCCCTGCAGCAGAAGTGGGTGGACGGCCTGAAGACGCAGGAAGAAGTCGAGAACCTGCTGATCGAACGCGGCACGCCGGACGAGAACGCCGAAGGCGGTTTCCGCCGCGTGTCCTTCCGCAATTACCTCGCGCATCTCAACGGCAGCCTGACCGACCTCGGCGGCGACGGCCAGGTCGCGGTGGTGGTGGCCGAAGGCGAGATCACCGGCGGCGAACAGCCCCCGGGCCGCGTCGGCGGCGAATCGACCGCCGAACTGCTGCGCGAAGCGCGCGACGACGACAGCGTGAAGGCGCTGGTGCTGCGCGTGGATTCGCCCGGCGGCGAAGTGTTCGCTTCCGAACAGATCCGCCGCGAGATCGTCGCGCTGAAGAAGGCCGGCAAGCCGGTGGTGGTATCGATGGGCGACGTGGCCGCGTCGGGCGGCTACTGGATCAGCATGGACGCCGACCGCATCTACGCCGACCCCTCCACCGTGACCGGTTCGATCGGCATCTTCGGCATGATCCCGACCTTCTCGCGCACGCTGGAGAAGATCGGCGTGCGCACCGACGGCGTCGCCACCACCTCGATCGCAGGCGCGTTCGACGTCAGTCGCCCGCTCTCGCCGCAGGTGTCGCAGGTGATGCAGACGGTGATCGAGAAGGGCTACCGCGACTTCACCGGCAAGGTCTCCGCAGCCCGCAAGAAGCCGGTGGCCGACATCGATGCCGTCGCCCGCGGTCGCGTGTGGTCCGGCGCGCAGGCGAAGGAGCGCGGCCTGGTCGACGCTTTCGGCGGTCTGCAGACGGCGCTGAACGACGCCGCGAAACGCGCCAAGCTCGGCGACAAGCCCGGCACCTACCGCGTGCGCTACATCGAACGCGAAACCACGCCGTTCGAGCGCTGGTTCGGCGGCTTCGCGAAGACCGGCATCGGCCACGCGATGCTGGGCAACTCCGACATCGCCCGCGGCCTGCTGGCCAAGGTGGTGCCGCAGGCCGAACGCGATCTGCGCATCTTCGAGCAGGCGCTGGAATCGAACGGCCGGCTGCAGGCCAAGGCCATCGCCTACTGCTTCTGCGGGTTCTGATCGAACGAAACGCGACATCGCTGTGAACACGACGCCCGGCACCGCCGGGCGTCGTCGTTTGCGGCAGCCGTGCAGGATGGCGGGATGCGGCTATTCGCCGGTGGCGGTGTTCAACGCCTCATCGCGCTGCCGTTCCGCGGCGGCGGTCGCGTCTTCGGCGGCCTTCGCCTTGTCGATCGGCTGCTGCATCGTCTGCCGCAGCGCGGTGGGCGGCTGCGCCGCGGGTGCGGCCTGCGGCTCGGGGCGATCGTCGTGATCGGGTATCTTCGGTTTGCCGCATCCGGCCAGCGCGACGCTGCACGACAGCAGCGCGACGGCAAGGATCTTCATGCGCAAGGTGCGGGACATGGCACTCCTCCTCGACGGCGACGCGGCTATCCTACGCCCAACCCCGCTCGCCCGGTCACCGCCCATGGATCCCCAACGCTGGCGCCTCGACGGACAACTCGCCCTCGTCACCGGCGGCAGCGCCGGCATCGGTCGCGCCATCGCCCGCGAACTGCTGGGTTTCGGCGCACGCGTGCTGATCGCCGCGCGCGACGGCAACGGCCTGGATGCGGTGCGGACGGAACTGGAGGAAGAATTCCCGAACGGCGAAGTCCGTACCTGCGTCGCCGACGTGAGCGACGACGAACAGCGTCGCGAACTGCTGGACTGGGTGGAAGATTTCGGCGACGGGCTCAACATCCTGGTCAACAACGCCGGCGGCAATCTCACCAGGGCCGCGAACGATTACAGCGAGGACGAGTGGCGCGGGATCTTCGAGATCAACCTGTTCAGCGCCTTCGAACTCGCCCGCTACGCCTACCCGCTGCTGACGAAACACGCGGCGTCCAGCATCGTCAACGTCGGCAGCGTCTCCGGCATCACCCATGTGCGCAGCGGCGCGCCCTACGGCATGAGCAAGGCGGCGATGCACCAGATGACCCGCAACCTCGCGGTGGAATGGGCCGAGGACGGCATCCGCGTGAACGCGGTGGCGCCGTGGTACATCCGCACCCGCCGCACCTCCGGCAAACTCGCCGACCCCGACTATCTCGACGACGTCCTGCTGCGCACGCCGATGGGCCGCATCGGCGAACCGGAAGAAGTCGCCGCCGCCGTCGCTTTCCTCTGCCTGCCGGCATCGGGCTACATCACCGGCGAATGCATCGCCGTGGATGGCGGCTTCCTGCGGTACGGGTTCTGATCGCTGGTTCTGATCGCTGGTTCTGATCGCTGGTTCTCGTCGCTGGTTCTCGTCGCTGGTCCTGATCGCTGGTTCCAATATTGAAGCGACCGCTGCAACCGACGCGGTCGACGATGCCCATGCGCGGATCGGCGTCGCCATGCGCAGGGCTTCAGGATCGTCCCCGCACGCGATTCGGCGTATCGTAGCCGCGCGGCCCGATGCGGCCGCCATCGTCATGCCACAGGGGTTTTCGACTGCAGATTCCGTACGGCCCCGTCCGTGCGCACATCGTTGTTTCCGATCAGGCCGCCTTTCGATGAGGCCGTCCTTTCGGGCAAACCGTTCCGACCAGACAAGGAGATTCGTCATGGTTCACCGTTCGCATACCGCCCCGCTCGCCCGTCGCACGCTCGCGTTCGCGACCCTCGCCGTCGCCTGCGCCCTCGCGCCCGCGCAGGCCGCCGATGGCAGCGCCGCCGAGCCGCCGGCCGACCGCGTCGTCAACGATCCGCTGCTCGTGCCGATGCTGCGCGCGCGCGCGGCCGGCCCGAAGCTGTTGCAGGCCGCGCGCGTCGAGGAGGGCGTCGATCCCGACAAGGATCCGTTGCTCAACATCCGCCTCACCGACGGCCGTATCTACAATCCCGCGACCCGGCGTTTCGACCGCGTACGCCTGCGCAGTTACGTCGCCGAGGGCGCGCCGCCGAATCCGTTCACACCGTTCGTGGGGCCGACCCAGCGCGCGAATCCCGGCGACACCATCCGGATGGGCCTGAACAACCAGTTGGAACCGCAGCCGGGCTGCAAACCGCCGCCGGGCGAAATCAATACACCGCACTGCTTCAACTCGACCAATCTGCATTCGCACGGCCTGTGGGTCAGTCCGTCGGGCAACAGCGACAACGTGCTGATCACGATCAAGCCGAAGGTGTCGTTCGAATACGAATACAACATTCCGGCGACGCATCCGGCGGGGACGTTCTGGTATCACCCGCACCTTCACGGCTCCACCGCGCTGCAGGTCGCCAGCGGCATGGCCGGCGCATTGATCGTCCACGGCGACCGCCCGCCGACGCCGACCCGCAACGGCGACATCGACACGCTGCTGCGCGACGAGGCCGGCACCGCCTTCCGCGAACGCCTGGTGCTGTTCCAGCAGGTGCAATACGCCTGCCGCAACGATCTGGACCAGGTGAAGGTGCGGATGGCCAAAGGGGTCGACTCGAAGGGCAATCCGGTGATCAACGTCGTCGACTGGGTCTGCGACGAGGGCGATACCGGCGAGATCGAAGGCTATACCGGCATCGCGGTCAACACCGACGCCAGCGGCGGCGTACCGGTCGGCACCACGCTGCCGAACTACAGCCTGTTCGGCCCGTCCTCGTGGAAGGAGTCGAATCGCTACACCAGCATCAACGGCCAGATCCTGCCGCGCTTCACCGACGCCGAGGCCGGGCGCGTCGAGCGCTGGCGCAACATCCACGCCGGCATCCGCGATTCGATCGCCCTGAAATTCGTGCGGTTGCGCAAGAACGCCGATCCGGAAACGCTGCTCGACCTCGCCGATCATCCGAAATGGATTTCCCAGAACTGCGTCGGCGACGCGGTGCCGCAGTTCGAGATCGCCAGCGATGGCCTGACCCACGCGAAAACGATCCGCAGGACGCAGACGATCCTGCAGCCCGGTTATCGCAGCGATCTGCTGATGGTGTTCCCGACGGCCGGCGAATACTGCGTGATCGACGACAGCATTCCGGCGTCGGGCTCGGTGTCCGGCGACGCCGAGAGCCGGCGCCTGCTGGGCACGGTCTCGGTGAACCCGGGTCTGCCGGTCGGCAACGACCCGGAGGCGTATCTGCGCGAGACGCTGAAGCGCGCGGCGATCCGCTGGATGCCGGACGACGTGAAGGCGAAGGTGGTGGCCGGTCTTGATGATGGCCTGCGTCTGGACGCGTTCGTGCCGCACGCCCCCATCACCACCGCCGAACTGACGCCGAACTCCGGTCAGACGCTGGAATTCAACATCGCCAACGGCAAGTTCATGGTCGACGGCGAATCCTACGACCCCGCCACCGCGCGCGATCTGATCCTCGGCAACGTCGAGGAATGGAAACTCACTTCGGGTCTGGGCAGCCATCCGTTCCACATCCATGTGAACCCGTTCCAGGTCTCGCGGATCATCGACAACGCCACCGGACGCGACGTCAGCCTCCCCGGCAGCGGCGTGCCCGACTACGACGCGACCCAAGGCACCTGGAAGGACACGCTGTTCGTCAAATCGGGCTACACGCTGTACGTGCGCACGCGCTACCAGCGGTACATCGGCGAGTACGTCCTGCATTGCCACATCCTCGATCACGAGGATCAGGGCATGATGCAGAACGTGCGCGTGCTGCTGCCCGATGGCGAGGGCGGCGCGGTGGGCAGCGGCCACCACTGACGCACACGGCGGCCGACCGATCGACCGCGCCGGAAGAACAGGCGGTGCGGATGCGGCGCGAACTGCGCCGCATCCGCGACCGCACAGCGATCAGGCAGCACCCTGCAACGATGCCGTCGTGGATACCGGCGCAGCGCCGGCCGGCGGTATGCTGGACCTCTCCGGCGACCGCCGGTCATGCACAGGGAACAGGCAGATGGCGACCACCGCATCCGGGCGTGCTTCGAAGCGCGCGTCCAAGCGCATTTCGAAGCGCGCGTCGAACGGCAGCGCAGGGCAGGCGACGAAAGCGGGATCGTCCGCGGCCGTGCAGGTTCGCGGACTGATCCTCGATCTCGGCGATCCGCTGTCCACGGCCGAGCGCAGGAAGATCATCGCCCAGCTGCGCGCGGACGTGCCCGCGTTCGCGGCGCTGACGACCGCGCAATCCACCGCCCGGCCGCTCGGCAAGGACGCGAGCGACGTGCTGGTCGCGTTTCCCGAGGGAAAGCGGGTGACCATCGCCCAGGCCTGGAACGCGGTGCATGCACTGCACGCGCATCCGCTGGTGGCGGACTGCGAACCGGCCGTGCACATCCCGGCGATCGCGCCCGAACCGCAGACGTTCGCGATGCGCGCCAGCGGCGGCGGCGGCGCGCATCTGCCCGGATCGAACGCGCGCGATTGGTCGCTCAGGGCGGTCGCCGCGGACCGCGCACGCACGCAGTTCGATGTCACCGGCGCCGGCGTGCGCGTGGGCCATCCGGACACCGGCTATACCGCGCATCCGCAGATCGCGGGACCGCGGCTGCGCGTCGCCGACGGCTACGACTTCGTCGCCGGCGCGGCCGATCCGCGCGATCCGATGACGGGCTCGCATCCCGGCCACGGCACCGCGACCGCCAGCGTGATCTTCAGCGGCGCGGCCGATCTTCAGGGCGGCGGTCTGCACGGCATCGCGCCGGGCGCCGAAGTGGTGCCGCTGCGGGTGTCGGATTCGGTGATCCATTTCGATTTCGCCAACGTCGCCGAAGCGCTGTACCGCGCGCGCGATCGCGGCTGCCACGTGGTGTCGATGAGCCTGGGCGGCCCGTGGGCCGGGCGCGCGCTCGGACGCGCCGTGGATCGCGTGATCGCCGACGGCCTGATCCTGCTCGCGGCCGCGGGCAATCGCTGGCCGTTCGTGGTCTATCCGGCCAAATTCGACAACGTGGTCGGCGTGGCCGCGAGCAATGCCGACACCCGACCCTGGCGCGGTTCGGCCTCGGGCGCGGCGGTGGACATCACCGCACCGGGCGAATCGGTCTGGCGGGCCTACGCGCACAAGGTTTCGGGGACGCTGCGGTTCGACATCGAACGCAGCTCCGGCACCTCCTATGCCACCGCCACCACCGCCGGCGTGTGCGCGCTGTGGCTGCAGCGCCACGGCGCGGCCGCGCTGCGCGAACGCTACGGCGGCCGCCTCGCCTCGGTGTTCATGACCCTGCTGAAGACGCATTGCCGTCCGGTGCCCGGCTGGAACACGCGGCGCTACGGCCCCGGTCTGGTCGATGCCGCC
Source organism: uncultured Lysobacteraceae bacterium (assembly GCA_946480825.1). Next base: position 5,457 of record CAMLLG010000069.1, on the reverse strand, counting down.
GCCCTGCTGGCCGCACCGCTGCCGGCGTTCGGCGCCGCGGCCGTGCGCGCCGCCGCACGTCCTCCCACGCGCAGCAGTGCGGCCTCCGACTGGGCGCGTTTGCAGCCCTATCTGCCCGAACTGACGCCGAAGCAACTGGCCACGGCGGCGACCGCGATGTTCGACGCCGGTGCGCGGACGCAGGCTGCCGAGCGCGCGTCTTCGACGCAGCGTCCACCGCCGCCGCCCAGCCTGATCGACGAGATCGAATTCCACGTCGCCACCGATCCCGCCATCCGCGCAGCCTTCCTCGCCGCCGCGAAACCGCGCACGCGCACCGCGAAGCGGGCGGCGACCAAAGTTTCGACCAGGAAAACCTCTGCGATGAAGTCATCGATGACGACGTCGTCGATGGCTTCCACCGATCCCCGCGATGCGCTGCGCGCGAAGGCATCGCCGGCGCTGCGCGGCGCGCTGGCGGACGACTGACGACTGACGGCGGACGTCGGCGCTCAGCCGCCGACGCAGGTGCTGTCGCGATAGATCCGGGTCACCCGGTCGAATTCGGCCTTGCGGTCGTCGTTGCGGCTGCCGCCGAATTTCCAGCGGAACTCGGCTTCGTCGACGCGTTTCTTCCACGCCGCGCACAGCTGCGCGGCGGCCACGGCGGTGCAGGTGTCGCGGCGCATTTCGCAGGCCTGTCCGGCAGCGAGCGTGGACGTGCCGTCGATGCCGACGGTCTGCAGCGGAACGCAGGCGGCCGGCGGCTCGGCGGTGTCGCCGAGATAGTCGCGATCGTCCCAGGTGCGGCACTGGAACAACGCCGGCGGCGGCGTGCGCACCAGCGGCGCGGGCGGCGGTTGCGGCATGGGTGCGGGCGCCACGGCGGGCACGGGCCCGGGTGCGGCCGCTGCGGTGGGCGCAGGCGACGGCGCGACCTGCAGCGCGGGCAGGGTCGGCAGCGCACCGACCTTGCGGATGGTCTGCGCACTGCCCTTCGGACAGGGCGCGTCGTTCTGCAGGGTGACCGCGCCGGTGGCGTCGACGCAGCGGTAGATGGTCATCCCGTCCTGCGCGACGACGGCCGCATGCGGCGACGCGGCGAGCAGGATCAGCAGGGGCAGGTAAGCGCGCGGACGCATCATCAACGACAATCCTGGTTCAGGCGCGCTTCGATGGCGCGTTCCTCGCGCCCGAGCGCGGCGCGTTCGGTGGGCTGGGCGATGACGAAACGCCGGCGCAGCTCATCGCGACGGTCGCGGATGCGCGCGCAGACTTCGCTCGGCGGCAGCGGAAAGCAGGCATCGCGAACCCAGGTGGTCGCGCCGTAAGCGGCGGCGGTCGGCACCACGACCGAGCCGAGGCTGCCGCTGCTGTAATTGCCGCTGACGCGGCCGTTCTCCACCTGGAAATCGATCCGGCCCGGTTCGCCGGTGGGCACGCGCGCGAACAGCGGCGCGCCCAACGCCCAGGCGGGGACCTGCCTGGGATTGCCTTCCGCGCTTTCGCTGAAATAGCGCGCGTTGTCCGGCGTCACGCATTCGTACAGCGGCCGCGGCGCGTTGATCACGATCACCTGCGGCGGCGGCGATGCGGCGGCGACCGCGGCCGCATTCTGCGACGGCAGCGGCGACGGCGCGCGCGGCGGCGCGTCCTTGGGCCGCATCATGCTGCGGGTCTCCTGGCGCTCGCCCTTCGCGCAGGGCGAGTCGCGCAGGGTCAGGCGGCCTTTGCCGTCGGTGCAGCGGTAGATCAGGACATCGTCGGCGGCATGCGCGGGCTGCGGGCCGCACGCTGCGGTCGCGATCATCAGGGCGCACAGGCGGGCGACGACGGTAGGCATGGGCGCATCTTGCGCCGTCCGCGCAAACCGGAAAAGGGCCGACCGGCACACCGTGCGCACCGGTTCAGCACCGATCGCGGTCGTCGGGCTCAACGCCGCTCGATCCAGAAGCTGCCCGCCTGCCACGGCTGTCCCGCAAGGTCGCCGTAGGCGGCGCGGGCCTCGTCGGCGAGGCGGGTCAGCGCATGGTGCGTCGCGAAGACCACGCGCCAGCGCGGATTCGCCGCGAGCATGGCCTGCAGCGCGTACTGCTCGTTCCAACTGCGGTTCTGATCGACCACCCACGCCGGCGGATAGTCGTCGGGCAGGAAGACATCATGCAGATGCACGCGCACGCCGGCCCGCAGCACCGGCAGCACGCGCGTCAACAGATGGACGAGGTCGCTGCCGGTCTTCAGCACGTGCGAAGAATCGATGAACAGCAGGTCGCCGGCATCGAGTTCGGCGAAGACCGCCATCGGCGTGTCCTGCACCCGCTCGACGCGCAGCGCCTGAAGGCCATCGAGCCGGTGCAGGAAATCGCGCGGATACGGCTCGATCGCGGTCAGCCGCATCGCACCGTCGAGCCAACGGCGATTCACGTCGGCGGCGAGCAGCGTGGAAAAGCCGCTGCCGACCTCGACCATCCGCAGCGGGCGCCAATGCCGCAACAGCGCGAAGAGGGTCCGCGCATCGCCCTCGCCGAACTGGCCGTTGTCGAGATGGAAGCGCTGCGGATCGCCGGCCGGCGTGCGCGGGTAATCGAACGCCGCGAGCAGCGGCGGGAACACGTCGCGCAGCAGGCGGCGATGGCCGTCGTCGTCGAAATCGATGCCCGGCGCCTCCGCCGTCGGCGGCCACAGCCGCGACGTCTCCGCGGCGAGCGCGTCGGGATCGGTCACCGGCGAATAGAAGTGCCCCGGCGTCTGCGGCAACCAGCGCGCGAGCGTGCGCAGCGCCCGCTGATGGCGTCGACGACGCAGCCGGTCCGAAAGCGACATGCCGATCTCAACCGGCGCGGGCGACCGGCGCCACGGTCAGAACGGCGCCTCGTCCTTCGCCTTCTTGATCACCCGCTTCACGCCGACGCTCGGGGCGGCATTCGTGGTGAGCAGCGATTTGGCGGGCGCCGGATGGTCGTAGAGCGGCGCACGCTTGGCCGATGTCCTGGCGGGCGCCTTCTTCACGGCGCTTTTGCCCGCGGCGCTTTTGCCCGCGGCGCTCTTGGTCGAGGTTTTCTTCGCGGCTTTCTTCGTCGCCTTTTTCGCGGGCGCGGCCTTTCTGGCCGGCGCGGCTTTCTTGTCCGCGTCTTTCCTGGCCGCGGCCTTCTTCTCGGGTGCGGCCTTCTTAGCCGCCGCCTTCTTCGCGCCGAAGCCCTTCCGCGCCGGTTTGCCGGTCTCTTCCAGCAACTGCGTCACTTCTTCGAAGGTCAACGATGCGGGCTCGCGATCCTTCGGGATCTTGCCGTTGAGCTTGCCGTCGCTGATGTACGGGCCGTAACGGCCGTTGAGCACCTGGATGTCGCTGTCGGGGAAGGCCTTGATGATGCGGTTGCGCGCGATCTCTTCCTTCTCCTCGATCAGGAACACGGCGCGCGCCAGATCGATCGTGTACGGGTCGTCTTCCTTCTTCAGCGAAGCGTAGACGCTGCCGCGCTTGGCGAAGGGCCCGAAACGGCCGATGCCGACGCTGACCTCCTCGTCGCCGCTCAGGCCGAGCTTGCGCGGCAGGCGGAACAGTTCGAGCGCATCCTCCAGCGTGATCGTGTGCATCGACTGGCCGGGACGCAGCGAGGCGAAATCGAGCTTCTCGTCGGTGTCCTTGTCGCCGATCTGCGCGTAGGGTCCGTAACGGCCGAGTCGCACGCTGACCGGCTTGCCGGATTTCGGATCGGTACCCAGTTCGCGCGCACCGGTGGCTTCGGAGCGGTCGACGGATTCGGTCTTCTCGCTGACCAGTTCCTTGAAGGGGCCCCAGAACTTCTCCATCAGCGGCACCCATTCCTCTTCGCCGCGGGACACGGCGTCGAGCTCGTCTTCCATCTTCGCGGTGAAGTCGTAGTCGACGTAGCGGGTGAAGTGCCCGCTGAGGAATTTGCTGACCGCGCGGCCGACATCGCTGGGGCGGAAGCTGCGGCCTTCCATCTCGACGTACTTGCGGAACAGCAGGGTCTGGATGATCGACGAATAGGTCGACGGCCGGCCGATGCCGTATTCCTCCAGCGTCTTCACCAGCGCCGCTTCGGTGAAGCGCGGCGGCGGCTGGGTGAAATGCTGGTCGGTGCGGATGCGATCGAGCGGGATGCGGTCGCCGGGCTTCATCGCCGGCAGCTTGCGGCCTTCGTCGTCGTCGTCGTTCTTCTGGTCCTTGCCTTCTTCGTAGACGGCGAGGAAGCCGGGATCGACCACCGTCGTGCCGCTGGCGCGGAAGCTGTGCTCGCCGCCGGCGGCGAGATCCACCGACACCGTATTCAGCGTCGCCGGCACCATCTGCGACGCGACGGCGCGCTTCCAGATCAGTTCGTACAGGCGGCGCTCGTCGTCGCTGAGGTAGCGCGACACCTGCGACGGCGTGCGCAGCGCCGAGGTCGGACGCACGGCTTCGTGCGCTTCCTGGGCGTTCTTGGATTTCGTCTGGTAAACGTTCGGCTTGTCGGGCAGCGCCTTCGTGCCGAAGTCGCGCGCGATCACGTCGCGCAGTTCGCTCAGCGCTTCGGCCGACAGGCTCACCGAGTCGGTACGCATGTAGCTGATGAGGCCGACGGTGCCTTCCTCGCCGATGCTCACGCCTTCGTACAGCTTCTGCGCCACCTGCATGGTGCGCTTGGTGGTGAAGCCGAGCTTGCGCGAGGCCTCCTGCTGCAGCGTGGAGGTGGTGAACGGCGGCGACGGCCGGCGCTTGCGTTCCTTGCTGGCCACGTCGGTGACCTGCAGCACGCCGTTGGCGGCGGTCGCGATCCGCTTCCGCGCGCTTTCCGCGGTGTCGCCGTCGGTGACCGTGAACTGCTCGAACTTCCTGCCGTCCAGCTTCGTCAGCTTGGCGGTGAAGGCCTGCGACGGATGCGCGCACTCGGCCTCGATGGTCCAGTACTCGCGGGCGATGAAGGCTTCGATCTCCTCCTCGCGCTCCACGATCATGCGCAGCGCCGGCGACTGCACGCGCCCGGCGGACAGGCCGCGCTGGACCTTGCGCCACAGCACCGGCGACAGATTGAAGCCGACCAGGTAATCGAGCGCTCTGCGCGCCTGCTGCGCGTCGACCAGATCGCTGGCGATGGCCCGCGGGCGGGACATCGCTTCCTTGATCGCGCGCGGCGTGATCTCGGTGAACACCACGCGCTCGAGCGTGCGGTCCTTCAGCAGGCCGCGCTCCTTGAGGATCTCGGCGATGTGCCAGCTGATCGCCTCGCCTTCGCGGTCCGGGTCGGTCGCGAGGTAGAGGTGGTCGGCGGCCTTGGCGGCCTTGGCGATGGCGTCGACGTGTTTCTCGTTCTTGTCGATCAGCTCGTAGCGCATGGCGAAGCCGCGCTCGGGATCGACCGCGCCCTCCTTGGGCACCAGGTCGCGGACGTGGCCGTAGGACGCCAGGACCTGGAAATCCTTGCCGAGGTACTTGTTGATCGTCTTGGCCTTGGCGGGCGATTCGACGATGAGGAG
>CAMLLG010000068.1 GCA_946480825.1 uncultured Lysobacteraceae bacterium | reverse complement strand
GCCGCGCGGGTCGCGCGAGTAGGCCTGCATGGTCGCCGGGTCGAGGATGTCGCAGGTCAGGACCAGGGTCGGATCGGCGGTGAACGGGTCGAGGAAGGCGGTGGCGGCGTCCGGCAACAGGATCATGTCGGACTCGTTGATGCCCTTCCAGCCGCTGATCGACGAGCCGTCGAACATCTTGCCGTCCTCGAACAGGCTGGCCTCGACGATGGATTTCGGGAAAGTGACGTGGTGCTGCACGCCGCGCATGTCGGTGAAGCGCAGGTCCACGAATTCGACCTTGTGGTCCTTGATGAGTTTTTCGACGTGCTCGAGGGACATCTTCGGAAGCTCCGATGGGTGTGAAGGATGCCTTTCCCTCTGCAAGGGGCGTGCCAGCGCAGGAGCGTCGGCAAGCCATTGATTCCGAAGGACCGAGATCGGCGAACGCCGGCATGACGCACCACTCCGGAGCAAACTCGGCCCTCCGCATTGCACCAAATCGGCGCAATACGAAGCTCGTGTCTCCTGCGATCCGTCGGCGCGGGCGGTCATCGCGCCATGCGGTGCGGGCGCGACGGGCGGACCGGTAGACTGACGCGCTGCGGGCCCGGCGCCCGCGTCTCCACGATCCGGAAACCCGCGTCCATGCGCCTGCATTCGCTCGCCCTGCTGTGCCTTCTGTCCCTCGCCGCGCCGGCCCACGCCACCGGACAACCCGGCGAATTCGACACCTGCCTGGTGCTCAGCGGCGGCGGCGCGCGCGGCATGGCGCACATCGGCGTGATCAAGGTGCTGGAGCGCGAGCGCATTCCGGTGGACTGCATCGTCGGCACCAGCATGGGCGCGGTGGTCGGCGGCCTGTATGCCAGCGGGCTGAGCGCGACCGAGATCGAAACCGCGCTGCGCGCGCTGGACTGGAACACGATGTTTTCCGACCGCATCGACCGTCGCGTCTTTCCGCAGCGGCGCAAGACCGAAGACCGCAGCTTCCTGGCCAAGGGCGGCTTCGGTCTGCGCGACGGCAAGCTCGGGGTGGCGCCGTCGCTGTTCGAAGGCCAGCGCCTCGCGGTGGCGCTGCGCGCGGCGCTGTTGCCGAGCGCGAACATTCCGCGCTTCGACGATCTGCCGATCCCGTATCGCGCGATCGGCACCGATCTGGAAACCGGCGAAGCGGTGGCGATGGACGAGGGCGATCTGGTCAACGCGGTGCGCGCGAGCATGGCGGTGCCCGGCGCGTTCGCGCCGGTGAGCTACGGCGACCGCTCGCTGATCGACGGCGGCGTGTCGATGAATCTGCCGGTCGAAGTCGCGCAGGGCTGGGGCGCGAAGCGGATCATCGCGGTCGACATCGCGGCGCCGCTGAAGAAACGCGAACAACTGCTCGATCCCTTCAGCATCACCGACCAGATGGTGACCGCGCTGATGCTGAGGGAAACGAAGCGCCAGCGCGAACGCCTCGGCGACGGCGACGTGCTGATCATCCCCGAACTGGGCGATCTGGGGTCCGCCGACTTCACCGCCGGTCTCGATCAGGGCGTGGCGCTGGGCGAAGCGGCGACGGTCGCGGCCCTGCCGCAGTTGCGGGCGATGCAGGTGTCGCCGCAGGCCTACGCCGCATGGCGCGATGCGCGGCTGGCGCGGTTGCGACCGATCGGTCCGATCGAACGCGTCGAACTGGTCAACACCTCGACGATGGACGATGCCGCGGTGCGCGCGCATCTCACCGCGCAGGCGGGCGACGACGTGGACGCGAAGAAGATCGAAGCCGACCTCGGCCGGCTGTACGGCCTCGGCGAATTCTCGCGCGCCTACTACACCGTGCAGGGCGGCGAGAACGGCGGCAGCGTGCTGACCTACGTCGCCCGCAGCCGGCGCTGGGAAGAAGACGGCACGCTGAAGTTCGGCCTGTTCATGCAGGACGACTTCGAAGGCGGCGGCGAATACCAGATCGGCGCACGCTACGGCCGGCGCGAACTCAACCGCTTCGGCGCCGATCTGCTGCTGGAAGCGCGGCTGGGCGACCGCAATCGCGCGTTCGCGGAATTCAACCAGCCGCTGAACATGCGGCGCAGCGCGTTCGTGCGGCCATCGCTGGAATGGGTGGGCGAAAATCAGCCGCTGATCGACGACGCCAACGTCACCGGCGATTACCGCCACAGCCGCTGGGAAGCGCGCACTGGCGTCGGCCTGAATCTCTCCGACTGGGGCGAACTGTCGGCGACACCTTTCGTGCGCCGCAATCACTACGACCTGCGCACGGACTCGCTGCCCACCGGCATTCCGCGCACCGCCACCAGCGCCGGTGTCGATGTCGGGTTCACGCTGGACACCCAGGACGACGCCGAATTCCCCGCCAAGGGCTGGTATCTGCACGCACGTCACACGCGCTATCTGTCGATGCTGGACGCCGACACCGAGGGTTTCACCAGCCGCGCGCAGGCATCGTTCGCGTTCACCGCGCTTGGCGGGCGCTGGCAGTTCGGCGCGCAGGCGCAGGACCATCGCGGCAACGCCTACGAAGACGTGGCGCTGCTGGGCGGACCGTTCCGGCTGTCGGGCTACGGCATCGATCGCCTGCGCGGCACCGGCTCGGCGCTGGCGACCCTGCAGTTCAATTATCCGTTGGCGCAGTTGCTGCAATACCCGCTGTTCGTCGGCGGTTCGCTGGAAGCCGGACAGGTGTGGCGCCGCGGGCAGGCACCCGCGTTCGATCGCACCCTCTTCGGCGGCAGCGTCTACAGCGCGCTGGACACGCCGATCGGGCCGATCTATTTCGGCCTCGGCCTCGCCGAGGAAGGACAGGAAGCGGTGTTCCTGCGGCTGGGGCAGCCGTACTGAACCGCTACAATCCCGTATCCGCACGGCTGAGATACGCATGAACGACCTGCTTTCCGCCCTGCTCCTCGGCATCATCGAGGGCATCACCGAATTCCTGCCGATCTCCAGCACCGGGCATCTGCTCATCGCGCAACACTGGCTGGGCGCGCGCAGCGATCTGTTCAATGTCGCGATCCAGGCCGGCGCGATCCTCGCGGTGGTCGCCATTTACCGCGAGCGTCTGTGGAACCTGCTGGTCGGTTTCCGCAAGCCTGAAAACTTCGACTACGCCTTCAAGCTCGCGGTCGCGTTCGGCGTCACCGCGGTCGGTGGTCTGACGGTGAAGGCGCTGGGCTGGGAACTGCCGGAGACGGTCACGCCGATCGCGTGGGCGCTGATCCTCGGCGGCGTCTGGATGCTGCTGGCCGAACATTTCGCAGCCAAGCGCGCGGCCGCGCTGGGCGAACGCGAAGCGATCACCTGGACGGTCGCGATCCTGGTCGGCATCGCGCAGGTGGTGGCCGGCGTGTTTCCCGGCACCTCGCGCTCGGGCGCGACCATCTTCGTCGCCCTGCTCGCCGGCACCACCAACCGCGTGGCCGCCACCGAGTTCGCGTTCCTGGTCGGCATTCCGACGATGTTCGCGGCCACCGGTTACGAACTGCTGAACCTGTATCGCGACGGCGGCGTCGGCGGCGAAGACTGGAGCGCGCTCGGCGTCGCCTTCGTCGCCTCGGCGATCACCGCCTTCGTCTCGGTGAAGTGGCTGCTGCGCTACATCCAGAGTCACCGCTTCACCGCGTTCGCCGTCTACCGTTTCGTGCTCGGCGCGGCGCTGCTGCTGATGCTGCCGGCAGGCGAATGACCGCGGCTGCGCCATCGGACGGCAGCGCAGCCATGGACGCCGCGCGCGGACCGTGGTGGCGCGATCTGCGGCGCGACATCGCGCCGTCGTCGGTCGCGGCCGGATTCGTGACCGTGCTGGTCGGTTTCACCAGTTCGGCGGTGATCGTGTTCGAGGCCGCGCGTTCGCTCGGCGCCTCGGAGGCGGAAATCGCATCGTGGCTGTGGGCGCTGGGCATCGGCATGGGCGTCACCTGCATCGTGCTGTCGCTGCGCTGGCGCATGCCGGTGGTCACCGCATGGTCCACGCCGGGCGCGGCGATGCTGGTCGCCAGCAACGCCGGCGTGCCGCTGTCGGATGCGATCGGTGCGTTCGTGCTGGTCGCGGCGCTGACCGCGGCGGTGGGGTTTTCCGGCGTGTTCGAACGGATCATGCGCCGGCTGCCGCTGTCGCTGGCCTCCGGCCTGCTCGCGGGCGTGCTGCTGCGCTTCGGCATGGACGTGTTCGTGTCGATGAAGACGCAGCTGGCGATGACCCTGGCGATGTTCGTGCTGTATCTGTGCGGGCGCCGCTGGTTCCCGCGTTACGCGGTGCTGGCGACGCTGCTGCTGGGGATGTCGATCGCCGGCGCCGCCGGACTGCTGCATCTGGACGCGGTGGCGCTGCGGGTGGCGACGCCGGTGTTCACGATGCCCACGCTGTCGCTCGCGGCGCTGTTCGGCATCGCGCTGCCGCTGTTCGTGGTGACGATGGCCTCGCAGAACATTCCGGGCATCGCGGTGCTGCGCGCGTCCGGCTACGCGCCGCCGGTGTCGTCGACGATCGGCTGGGTCGGCACGGTCAACGTGCTGCTGGCGCCGTTCGGGGCGTACTCGCTGTGCATGGCCGCGATCACCGCGGCGATCTGCAGCGGGCGCGAGGCGCATCCGGACCCGTCGAAGCGCTACGTGGCCGCGGTCTTCGCCGGCCTGTTCTATCTGGTCACCGCCCTGTTCGGCGCCACCATCGCCGCGCTGTTCGCGGCGTTCCCGAAGGAGCTGGTGATGGCGGTGGCCGGGCTGGCGCTGTTGGGCACGATCGGCAACAGCCTGGTCGCGGCCGTGCGCGAGGACCGCGACCGCGAGGCGGCGCTGATCACCTTCCTCGTCACCGCCTCGGGCTTCGCGCCGCTGGGCATCGGCTCGGCGTTCTGGGGTCTGGTCGCCGGCGGGATCGCGCTGGCGCTGCGCCCGCGCGCTGCCTGAACCGCGTTCCTCCGAGCCGGCCCACAGCGCATCCGCCGGGTGTATGGTGCGGCCACGCGACGGCGCTGCGCTAACCCCCGATGTCCTGCCCGCGCGTTGCAGGGACAGGTTCGCCGCATGGGCGTCCGTTTCCCGCATTCATGGACCGCATGGAGCCCCACATGATCCGACCCGTTCTTCTGTTGCCCCTCATGCTGACCCTGAGCCTCGCCGCCTGCGCGCGCACGCCCGAGGCCGCCCAGACCGATCCGGCGCGGGTCGGCGGGGACGAACCGCCAGCCGCGACCACGACCGACGCGCTGTCCGGATACTACTGGCGACTGCAGGACGCGACCGACGCACGGGGCAAGCGCATCGATGCGCTGCTGGTGCGACCGACGCAACCGCTGCAGTTCAACATCGCCGACGGCCGCATCGCGGTGCTCAACGCCTGCAACCAGATGGCGGGCACCATCGCCATCGACGGCGACGAAGCCCGCGTCGGCCGCCTCATCGCGACCAAGATGGCCTGCCTGGACGCGCCGATCATGGCCCTCGACGGCGCGATCTCGCAGCGCCTGCAGGGCGTCGCCCGCATCGCGCTGCGCGAGAGCGACCCGCCGCGACTGCTGTGGACCGCCGCCAACGGCGACGTGCTGCGCTTCGTCGGCGAACCCACGCCGGAAACCCGCTACGGCAGCAGCGGCGAGACGATCTTTCTCGAAGTCGCGCCGCAGACGAAACCCTGCCGTCCGGGGCTGACGCCGAATACCGTGCCCTGCCTGCAGACGCGCGAGCTGCGCTACGACGAGAACGGCCTGCGCGTCGGCGAGCCCGGTCCGTGGCAGACCAGTGGCATCCGGATCGATGGCTTCACGCACGAAGCCGGGATCCGCAGCGTGCTGCGGGTGAAACGCTTCGCCATCCGCAACGCGCCCGCCGACGCCCCGCAGGTCGCGTACATCCTCGAGACCGCGATCGAATCCGAAATGGTCGGGCCCTGACCCGCGCCTCCCTCGCACACCGCCTCCCTTTCTGCCCCGGAACCCGACGATGCGCCTCCATCACGCCATGATCGCCACCGCACTGATGCTGACCACCGCCGCCTGCGCGCACGCAGGCGCCTCTTCCGAAGCCGCATCCGACGCCGCCGGCGACGCCTCCGCCACCGCCGCGGGCGGCGAAGACGAACGCCGCGTGCGCCTGGATCGCGACGAACTGATCAACACCGGCGGCTGGGCCCTGGCCTCCGCCAACGGCGGCGATGGCGCGGCCGCGGTGCGCGCGCCGGGCATCGCCTTCGACATGACCTTCGATCGCGAGGGGGTCACCGCCAACGGCGGCTGCAACACGGTGCGCGGCACCTACACGATGTCGGGCAAGCGGATGAGCTTCGACGTCGCGATCACGACCCGCATGTCGTGCAGCGACGACAAGAACCTCGCCGACCGCAGCTTCGTCGAACTGATGAACCAGTCCTTCCAGGCCGAACTGCTGGGACCGATGCCCTACCGCCTGCGCCTGACCGGCGAGAGCGGCCAGGTGCTGGTGTTCCAGGCCAAACCGATGCAGCTGTAAGGCTCGTTTCGATTCAGTTCGGCCCATCGCGCCGCGGCGCGATGGGTCAGACCATCCGCGCCGCGTTGCGCGCCTGTTCGTCGAGGCGCTGCTGCGTGTCGTACTGCGGATTCGGCTGCGACATCGCCTGGGCCTGCGATTCACGCAGGCGCTCGCTGCTGGCGGCGAGCGATTGCTGGCCCGCGCTGGCCACGTCCGTGAAGGCCACGCGCCGCCATTCGGCGTCGAGATTCTGCGTATCCACCGCGAAGGCGCGGGTGCCTTCGGCGTTGAACACGACATGGCTGATCTGCGGCAGACCGGCTTCGACCGAACGCACGGTGATGTCGCCCGCCAGATTGCGCGCGAAATCGCCAGAATCGATGCCGCGCCCGCGCTCGAACGCATGGATGCGATCCAGCGCGCTGGCGAACATCGTGTGGTTCGGATGGCGGGGATCGTCCAGACCGGGTTCGCGCGGGGACTGCGCCGGCGCATTGAGCGCGATGCGCCCGGCATCGTCCGGCGGCGTCCGCGATGCGTCCATCCGCTCGGACGTCTGCGCATTCGAGCGGAGATCCGGCTGTTGCGAACGTTTCAGTTCGTCGAGCTGATCCACCAGTTGACGCACCGAGTCGCCCTGCAGCAGCACCCCGTTCTCGAACGAACGGGTGTGATGGATCTGTTGTTGCTGGTTCGGCCACAGATAGGACGTACCCACGTAAGCCTGGCGGTCGTCGGCGACGATGACGTTGTAGTGCGGACGCGGCTCCCAGTTCGAGATGTTCTCCACCCGCAGCCGGTCGGGATACTGCTGCATGGCCTGATCCAGCAGCTGCCGCGAGGTCGGATCCATCTCGCGGTACTGGATTTCGACGTTCACGCCGTTGGCGACGCGATCGATGATGGTCCGGGTGGTATCGGGATTGGTCAGGTCGCTGAGGCTGACGAACAGTTTGTTTTCCGCACCCTGGATCAACGCGTCCTGGGTGCGCGAGATATACGGCGTACGCGTCACCGGATCGTCCACCAGCACGCCCTGTTGCGACAGGTCGGCGAGCATTTGTTGGCGGGCTGCCGGATCGGCGTTGCCGTTGATGCCCTGATCGAAGAAACGAATGAAGCTGCGGGCCGCGTCCGGGGGCAGTTCCGTCGCGATATCGACCTTGTTCTTCGATCCGTCGATGACCGCGCCGGTGGTGAACAACACCTGGTCGTTGACGATCACGCCTTTCGCGTGGATCACCTGGCGCGACGTGTCGCCGTTCTCGAAGAAATTCAATTGCACGCCGTTGTCGCGCAGGGTCTGCAGGAACTCGTCGTAGCCCGGAGCGCGCGAAGCGGATTCGAATCGCGCGCGTTCCGCCACCACCTCGATGCGCGCGTCGGGATGCTCGCGGCGGAAATCGACCATGGCATCGACCACGCGCTGGGCCTCGCCCTGATTGCTGAAGCCGATGTTGAACACGGTCAGGCGCGGCTCGGAGCCGGGCGCCACTTCGGCGGCATGGCGGCGGATGAAATCCGCCTGCGCGTCCAGGCCGTCGACACCGCGCAGCACCTGCGGCCTCGCGGTCTCGGACATCGCGCCCAGATTGGGATCGCGCACGGGAAGGCCGGTCGGTTCGGTGGCGATCGAGCGCGCGCGGGTTTCCGCCTCGCGATGCAGGAACGCATCGACCTGGAAGCGCTGGTTGAAGTCGGGCGAATCGACATTGGCGTAGCGCGGGGCGATGTCGGACGGCTGGATCCGTTCAGTGACCTCGGTGCCATTGCGGATGCGGCCGCTCGCAGTGAGTTCGCCGTTCTCGCCGACCCGGATGGTGTACACGCCCTCCAGCTCGCGATTGATCAACCGGGCTTCGAAGGTCTCCCCCGGGGATGGCCGGTACGACAGATCGCCGGCCGGTTCGGAGGGCGCGACCCGCAGCACGCCGTTCTTGAGTCCCTGCAACGTGTATTCGGTGCCGCGGGCGAAACGCATCCGGATCTGGTCTGCCTCATCCAGCGGCGCGATCCTGGTGTTTTCGCGATTCGCCGGATCGATCAGCACGTAACCCCGCCCCGTGGCGGCGCCGAATTCCCACGTTTTGCCGTCGTAGGTGACCTCGCGGCCCACGCGCTTGAAGATCGCGTCCGCATTCGACTCGGGCACGAGCGCGGTCGCGGCATCGTTGTGCGGATCGATGAGCCGGTAACTGCGCTCGGTCACGCCCGGCGATTGGCCCGCTTCCACCGGTTCCCCCATCCGCCAGGTGCGCCCGCTGTAGACGACTTCCGCGCCCGGCCGCAGATCCGCGGACGTCGTCGGCGTCAACACGAACATGGCGTTGTCGGGCACCGTGCGCACGTTGTCGGTCGGCGGCCGCAGTTGCAGCTCGCCGTTGGCGTTCATCCCCAGCACCTCGTATCTGCGGCCGCCGACCATGATCGGATCGGGCGGCTGCATGCGTTCCGCGCGCGGAACCGCATGGAACGGCAGCAGCGGATCGTCCGGCTGCGACGCGGGAGGCAGCGCTCGGCGATCGCCATCGGGCAGGTTCGTGCCGTCGCCGGAAGTTTGCACGGGCGGCGACTGCGGCGTCGGCACATCATTGCCGACCTGCTGACGCGAATCGGAGCGGCCGTCGATGGTCTGGGTCACGCTCTCCGCGGTGACGTTGCCGCCGAGGTTCTGGGTCTGGCGGTTGCCGTCGCCGTCGATCACCGTCTGCCGGCGGTCGCCGTTGATGCGTGCTTCGTTGATGTCGAGCTGGACGTTGTCGTTGCCGATGATCGACTGCACACCGCCGTTCACGGTGCTGTTGTCGATCCGCACGTCGGTGCCGGTGCGGCCCGACGTACCGGGGTTCTGCAGTTCGATGCGCAGGCCGGGCGTGTCGGTGACCTGCACGTTGCCGTTGGCGTCGGGCGAAGTGGCCGCCGCCGTGCCCACGGTCTCGCGATTGCCGGACACCTGCACGTTGCCGGTGCCGGAAACGGTCTGGATCGCGCCGGTCGTGCTGTTCCGCACGTCCACGCCGATGCTGCTGTCGGCCGGCGCGCTGATCGAGATCGAACCGGTGGTTTCGTTGCGCAACCGCACGCCCACGTCGGGCGCGTCGTCCGGCGCAGGATTGAGCAGGCGCTGGCCGGGGTTCGGCGGCTGCAGCGAACGCAATCCCTCCATCTGCGCCTGCAGGCGCTGTACCGCGTCGCCCTGCAGCAGCACGCCGTTCTCGAACGAGCGGCCGTGCTGCAGCATGTCCTGCTGGTTCTGCCACAGATAGGCGGTGCCGACGTAGGCCTGCTCGCGGTCGGCGATTATGACGTTGTAGTGCGGGCGCGGCTGCCACGCGGACACGTCTTCGACTTTCAGATTCGGCAAGCGCTGCTCGGCGTCGGCCAGCAATTGCCGCGATTCGGGGTCCATCTCGCGGAACTGCACCTGCACGTTCACGCCGGCCTCGGCACGTTCGATGATCGCGCGCGTGGTGTCGGGATTGCGCAGTTCGCTCACGCTCACCGTCAATTCGCGCTCGGCGCCGCGGATCAGGCCGTCCTGCGCGCGGGCGATGTACGGCAGACGCGCTTCGGGATCGTTGATCAGCACGCCCTCGCGCGCCGCGTCCGCGGCCAGCTGCTGGCGGCGGCCGACGTCGGCGTCGCCGATCACCGCCTCGTTGAGATAGGCGTTGAACGCGCGCGCGGCCTCCGGCGGCAGCGGCACGCTGATGTCGGCCTTCTGGCTGGAGCCGTCGATCACCGCGCCGGTGCTGAACAGCACCTGGTCGTTCACCGCCACGCCCTTGGCGTGGATCACTTCGCGCTGCGACGGATCGCGGCCGAAGAACTCCACCTGGATGCGGTCGCGCTCGATGATCCGCTGCAGTTCGTCGAAACCGGGCTTGCCCTCGAACGAACGGAAGCTCGGCTCGTAGGCCACGATCCGGATCGGCGCATCCGGATGCATCTGCCGGAAATCGCTCATCGCATCCAGCACTTGGCGCGCTTCGCCCTGGTTGTTGAAGGCGATGTTGAACACGGTCAGGCTCGGGGTCTGCCCGGGTTCGAGATTGCCGGCGTTGCGACGGATGAAATCGGCCTGGGTCTGCAGCGACTGCGCGCCGAGCGCGAGTTGCGGGCTGGGCGTGCCGTCGAGATTGCCGAAGGCCGGATCGCGGAGCGGCAGGCCGGTCGGTTCGGTCGAGATCGCGCGGTTGCGGGTGTTGGCTTCGCGATGGATGAAGCTGTCGACCTGGAAGTTGTCGTTGAAATCCGGAGAACGCACGTCGACGTAGCGCGGCGCGATGTCCGACGGCTCGATGCGCTGGGTGACTTCGGTGCCGTTGCGGATGCGTCCGGTTGCGGTCAGCTCGCCGTTGTCGCCGACGGTGATGCGATACGCGCCTTCCATCTCGCGGTCGCGCAGGCGCGCTTCGAACGTCATGCCGGGCTGCAGCGGCATGCTGATCTCGCGGTCGGGCTCCATCGGCCGCATCCGGATCACGCCGTGGCGCACGTCGCCGAACCGGTATTCGCCGTCTTCGCCCAGGCGCATGCGGATATCGACCGCACGGTTCTCGGGCACGAACACCGTGCGCTCGGGATTGTCGGGATCGACCAGCTGGAACCCGCGCTGGTCGACGCCCTTCTGCCATCCCGGCGACAGCAGCGCCTGGAAGCGCAGGGTCTCGCCCTGATAGGTCACGTCGCGGCCGACGGGCGTGAAGATCTCCGCGGCCCGCGCGTCCGGCACCACGACCGTGCGCTCGGCGTTCTGCGGATCGCGCAGGACGATCCCGTTTTCGTTCCTGCCGGCCGTCAGCCACGGCTCGCGCCCGTACATCACCGGGTTGCCGGACTCGGCCAAGGCCTGCGGCGTGGTCGCACGCATCTCGAACATCGCTTCGGACGGCAGCGCATCCACGCGCTGTCCTTCCGGACGCAAACGCAGGCGGCCGTCCTCGTCCACGCCCATCACGTCGAAACGCTGTCCGTTCGGCGCCACCAGCGGCTCGGGCGCGCGCATGCGCTGGTCGCGTTCCACGGCGTGGAAGGGCAACAGCGGATCGTTCGGCTGCGACGAGGGATTGAGCCGGGGCTGATCGGGATCCGGCGTCTGCCGGTCGTTCGGCGGGGGATTCTGCGGCGGCGGCTGGTTGTTGTTCGGCGGGTCGACGCGGTCCTGCGGCGGTGTCTGCGGCGGCGGCTGCGTGTTGTTCGGCGGATCGACACGATCCTGCGGCGGCGTCTGCGGCGGCGGCTGGGTGTTGTTCGGCGGATCGACACGATCCTGCGGCGGTGTCTGCGGCGGCGGCTGGGTGTTGTTCGGCGGGTCGACGCGGTCCTGCGGCGGCGTCTGATCGGCCGGTCGGCTGCGGCCGAGCAGTTCGTCCGCGCGGTCGTGGATGCGCTGCATCGTTTGCGGCGACGTCGACAGATCGACCACGTACTGCTGGAGACGCTCGACGCTGCCGTAATCCCAGGCCGGGCTGCCGTCGGCGTTGCGTGCGGGCCCGCGTCCGCCGGCATCCAGCGATTCGCGCAGGGCCTGGGTGTAGGCCGCGCGCGAGGGCGCGTCGATGCTCGCCACCGCGGACTGCATCACACTGTCGAAGGCGCGCTGGTGCAACGCCGCGATGGACTGCACTTGGCGGCCGTCGGTGAGATTGCGCACGTATTCCAGCACTTCCGCCGGCGAATCCTTGCCGGCGGCGTCCAGCGACAGCCGCAATGCGCGTGCATACGCCGGCTGCAGATTCTGCGGCACGCTGTCGACCACATCGCCGACGATGCTGGCGATGGCGCGGTTGTGCACCGCGCGCATCGCCGGGCCGTTCGGCGCGGCATCGAGATTGTCGATGTAGCGCTGCGCCGCGCTCGGGCTGCGGATGTTCTCGGCCTCGAAGGTCTGGCGGTAGGCGCGGGCGTAATGGCCTTCGGTGCCATCGGGAAAACGATCGGCCGCACCGTTCACCACGATGGTCATCGCGCGGTTGTGGACCGCCATCGCCGACGGCCCGCCCGGCGCGCCGGCGAGGTTGTTGATGTACTGCTGGGCGCCGGCGGGGTCGAAGCGTCCCTGGCCCAGGTAGCCCTGCTCGCTCAGGATGCTGGCCAGGCTGCCGCGATAGGCGTCGCGCACGTTGTCGGGAATCTGCCGCAGGGAATTGTCGACGACGTGGATCAGCGCACGTTCGTCCAGCGCCGTGCGGAACGCGGCGGCGTTCGCGCCGTTGAATTCCTGCATGTAGGCCATCCGCTGCTCGGGCGTGGTCAGCCCGGCATCGCGGAAGGTGTCGTCCAGCGCGCGTTGGTAAGCGAACTCGACCCGGTCGGGATAGGTCGACACCATCCGCTGCTGCATCGTCTCCTGGGCGATCTGGTGATATCGCCGTGTGACCGCGTGATCCGGATTGTCGTTGAGCCAGCGCGAGAACGCGGCGACTTCTTCCGGCGTGTCGTACTCGTTGTGGCGCAGCAACTGGGTGAAGGCTTCGCGGTAGGGTTCGCGGTAGCCCTCCGGCGCCCGGGCGAACAACTCTTCGGTCAGTGCGGCCGCCTGCGCACTGGGCGAGGCGGTGGGCGTGCGGGCCGGCGTCGAGGCGTCTGCGGCCGACAGATTGCCGGCGTCGCCGGCCTGCCCGCGCTGGCGCATGACCTGCGGGCCTTCGTCGAGGGCGCGGACGGCATCGCCGATGTTGTGGACCTCGCCGTTGCGCAGCGCACGATTGAGATTCGCGACCGACATGCCGGCCTCGACCACGTCGGCGGCGTCGAGCACGGTGATCGCCACGCGCACGAACAGGAAGCCCTTGTGATAGTCGTCCAGCGACGCGGCGTCGATCAGCTGCCGGGCCTCGCGCACCTGCTGCTGCAGCACCTGCGGCACCCGATCGAGGTTGCGCAGCAGGTCGACCGCCTGACGTCCGGCCTCCACCGGGTTGGCGGCGCCCAGCAACAGCGACCGCCCACCGCTGCCGATCTCCTCCAGCGTCGCGTCTGCGGCGCCGGCGGCGAAGGCGACCGGTCCGCTCTGGCCCTTCAGCGCGTCGAACACGGTGAACGAGCTTCTGCCGTACACCTCCTCGACGTGCGCCCGGGTGCGGTTCTTCACCTCGTCGAACAGCGGATCGAGGGTGGTGCGCTCCCAGAAGAACAGCGGATTGTCTCGGTCGCGGATGCCCTCCAGGTACTGGAGGAACTGCGGACCGTCCATGGTGTTGGCTTTTTCCAGCAGCACCTGGGTGGTGCCCAGGGCGAAGGCCGGGGTGACGAACCCGAACGGCGCGCGGCCGCGCAATTCATCCAGGGTCTCGTTGATCAGTGCGCCGGCCTGGCGGTAGCCGGCCTCGCCGCCGCCGCGGTCGCGGACCATCCGCTGGATCAGGATCGCCATGTCGTTGGCGGCGGCCAGATCACGGTTCTGCTGTTCGGGATTGTTGAGGTAGGAACCGCCGTACTCATCGGCGATCCAACTGGCGGCCTGCCTTCTTTCTGACATCGCGGTTTCGGTCCCTGCTCGGCCGGGACGGCCGGCCCGTCCCGTAGCGCGCGGGGAGTCTAGGACGCGCGCGGCGCGTCAAATCGCAGGACCGGTCACGGTTTTTTCGGGCAAGAGATCGGCGAGAGAAAAACGAGAGATTCGCCTGGCACCCGGACCGACGGCCGGGCCCGGCGCATCAGCCTCCGACGTCGTCGTTCAGCGAATAGGTGCCGTAGGTGGCGGCTTCGGCCAGCACGTGACCGTGCATGGCGCGGAACACGTCGCCGGCGCCGAAGCGCGCCGGCAGGTCGAGGCGTTCGACATTCAGCGCGAACACGCGGAAGAAGTAGCGGTGCAGGCGCAGATCGTGGCCCGGCGGATACGGGCCGTCGTAGCCGAGGTAATCGCCGCCCATGTCGGCGTCGCCGGCGAACCAGCCGGTGTAATCGTTCAGGCCGTGGCGCGCGCCCGCGGGTCCGGCCGGCGCGGTCTTGCCGCGCGCGGCGACGCCGTCGCTGCAGCTGCCGGCCGCGAGTTCACGCACCTCGGCCGGAATGTCGACCATGACCCAGTGCACGAAGTCGCCGCGCGGATGTTCCACCGGGATCGGGGTGTCGCCGTCGGCCACCAGGGCACCGTCGGTGGGCGCATCGGTGTCGATGCACAGCAGCGCGAACGAACGCGTGCCGGCCGGCGCATCGTCCCAGCGCAGCTGCGGATTGCGATTGCCGCCGAAACCGCCGGGCGCGCCCATCGCGAATTCGGCGGGGATGCGCTGGCCATGCTCGAAACTGTCGCTGGCGATCTTCATGTCGGGTTCCTTCGTGTGGCGTTTGGCGTCATGCGAAGCGCGTTCGGATGCACGCGGCGCGGGTCATTCCGCCGGATAACCCAGCGCGACCGCGACATCCTGCAGCAGCGCGAAGGGCTCGGCCAATGGGCGGGCGTAGTGGCGCCAGTGGCCGAAGGCGAAGCGCTGCGGGCCGAACATCGACGCGGGCGGCACGCGGATTTCCTCCAGCCCCAGCCCACCGCCGATCTCGGCGGCGAACGCTTCGAGATCGGCCAGCGCGTGATCGGTGCGCACGATCTTGTGCGGCTGCGCCTGCTCGCGCTGCAGCGCGACCACATGCTGCAGTTGCCGCGCGATCCACAGCGCGGCGTCGTTCGCCGATGGCAGGCCGAACGGAATCGGACTGCCGAAGGCCATCCATTCCAGCAGCATGTCGCGCGGATCGCGCAGCGCGATCATCACGATCGCGCCGGGTTGCAGCGGACGCAGCATCTTCAGCAGTGCGTTGTCCCAGAACGGCAGCCAATCGATGATCATGCCGTCGTGCACGCCGCGCGCGGGCAGCGCGGCGCGCCATTGCGCGAGCAGCGCTTCCGGCGCCAGCGCGGCGGCGTTCAGCGAGGCGATCGTGTCGGGATTCTGCAGCGGATCCCGCGGCGGGTTCGGGGTGAAGCGGTCGGCGCGCAGCGGATAACCGGCGTGGCCGATGACCGCCGCCACCTTCTCCACGCCCGAGCCCGGCACGCCCCACAGATACGCCACCGGCGGCGTGCCCGGCACCGGCGTCGCGGCTTCGGGCCATGGCCCGCCGGCCGGACCGGGCACGGTCAGCGGCCAGCGCACGGCGGCTTCGGCCGCGTTCACCGCGTTCCAGCTGAGCACGGCTTCGCCATGGCGGCCGGCGCGGTCCTGTGCGAAGCCCAGCCACGGCATCAGCCCGCGTTTGGCGTCGTCCGGCGCCCGCGCGATCAGCCCCTGCACATGCGCGACCGCCGCCTCGGGCTGGTCGCGGATCAGGCGATCGAGCAGACGCATCTCGGCGCTGGTGCGCCCGGGTTCGAGTTCGACGATGCGCTGGGCCAGCGCGGCCACGGCTTCGTCGTCGCCGCGGATTTCGTGCAGATGCATCGCGGCTTCGAGACCGACAACGTTGTCCGGCAACGCGGCCAGCCAGCGATCGACCACCGCCTTCGCGCCGTCGCCGGCTTCGGGCTCGAATGCCAGCCGCATTTGCCACAGCGACACGCCCTCGGGGTGCCTGGACAATGCGGCATCGAGCTGGGCGCGGGCGTCGTCGAGATCGCCGGTGCGGCGCCAGATGTCCGTCGCCAGCGCCCACGCGCGCGGGTCGCGCGGCTCTTCGGCCAGGGCGTCGCGCAGCAGGGCGATGGCGCGCTCGTGGCGGCCCACCGCGAGTTCGAGTTCGGCGGTCATGCGCTTCAGCGCCGGCGTGGCGCTGTCGGCATCGTCGAGCAGCGGCTGCAGCACTTCCAACGCCTCGTCCGGGCGCTGCTGCTGCAGCAGGATGTCCGCGAGCAGACCGCGCAGGCTGCGCATCTCGCCGGAGAGTTCGATGATGCGGCGGAACACCTGCTCGGCGAACGCGAAACTGCGCTGCTGCAGATGCGCGAAGCCAAGCGAATAGAGGACCTGCAGATCGTCGGGCCGCTGCGCCGAGGCGCGGGTCAGCAGTGCCTGCGCGCGCGCGCCGTCGCCGCGACGCAATGCCACCATGCCTTCGATGGCCTTCACCTGCGGATCGTCGGGCTGCAGCCGCGCCGCCGAACGCTGCAGGCGTTCGGCTTCGTCGATCTCGCCGCGACCGATCGCCATCTGCGCCTGCACGATGTAGGCCTCGAACTGGTTCGGATCCAGATCGATCGTGCGCTTCAGCGCGGCCTGGGCCTCGTCGAGCTTGTGTTCCTTCAACAGGAAACCGACGCGCTGGAAATGGATGGACGCGTCGTCGGGCGCCAGCAGCACCGCGCGGTTGATCGCGTGCAGGGCGGCGGCGGCATCGCCGTTGGCGCGTTCGGCGTGGGCCAGCAGGGCATGGGCGTGGGCGTCGTGGGCGGCTTCGGCCACGGCCAGCCGGGCCAGCGACAGGGCTTCGGCGTTCGCGCCGCGTTGCAGGGCGGCGATGATCTTGTCTTGCATGGAGGCTTCTTGTGTTGAGGCTTGGAGACGGCGGGGCCGAAGCGGCAAGGCCGGGGCCCGGAGCCCGTTAGTGTACCGCCCGGGCCGCGAAGGCCGGCGCGTTCAGCCCGGCAGCGCTTCGGCGAACTTCGCCGTCACCCAGCGCTCGGCGTAGCCGTCCAGTCGGGTGCTCTCCAGAAATCCGCAGTGACCGCCGTGGGCGGCGATCTCGATCCGGCCGGCCGGCGGCAGCCGCAGGGCGTGGAATTCGGCCACCGGAATCACCGGATCGTCGATCGAGGTCAGCAGGTCCATCGGCATGTCCAGCGCGGCGAGGCGCTCGCCGGCGACCGAGTAACCGTTGAAGTAATCGTCGAGCGTGTCGAAGTCGGTATGCCGCTCGACCATCCAGCGGGTGAGTTCGCGCATCCGCAGCCGCAGCACGCGGTCGTCGAAGTCGTAGTACTCGGGGAAGGTATCGCGCTTGCGGCGCAGGGATTCGCGCCACTTGCGCTCGAAATAGCGCATGTAGAACGGCAGTCCCTCTTCCATGCGGGTCATGGTGACCGCCGGATCCAGCAGCGGACAGACCGCGGCCACGCGCACCAGCGGCAGTCCCGCCGCGCGCCCGCGCAGCGCCAGCCGCAGCGCGAAATTGCCGCCCAGGGAATAGCCGGCGACCATCATCGGCCGGTCGCTGCCGGACAGGAAGCGGTCGGCGATGTCCACCGCCGCGTGCACCACTTCGTCGATGCGGTTGGAGTGGAACAGCGCCGGATTGAGGTGATGGGTGTCGCCATGGTCGCGGAAATTCAGCCGGAACACTTCGAACCCCGCGCCCAGCAGATGGGTCGCGGTCATCCGCATGTAGCTGGATTCGACGCTGCCCTCCCACCCATGCAGCAGCAGGGCCAGCCCGCGGGGCTCGGTGTCGGGCATGCGGCTGTGCACGCCTTCCAGACGGACACCGTCGCCGCCGTCGACGAGATAGGGCTTGCTCACCGCCCCGCTGCGGCGGAGCAGCAGCGCACCGCGCGCGCGCCGCATCGGACTGGTCGCGAGCAGCGACTGCAGATGCGGGCTGCGCAGCCAGAGCGGCGGGCGGTAGGGTGAAGTGGAGATCGTCATGCGGCAGGCGTCTGCGCCGAGATGCCGAACGCGACGATGTCGATGTCGCTCGAAGAGTTCCCGCGATATTCGTCCAGCGTGATCGGGATGCGCCTTCGCCGCGGGGACGGCACGGAATTCATCGGGCGGGATCGATTCGATCGCACAAGGATTTCGCTCGCCATCACTGACTCCTCGAAGCGGAAAAAGCGAAAACGGGTCCCTCGCTGCGCTCGGGATGACGGTGTTCGTTCGCGCGATTACTGCCCCATCGCCTCCACGATCCGCGCGCGCGCGATCTCGGCGAGGCGGCGACGGCCATCGGCGTCGCCGGGCAGGATCGGTTCGAGGAAGACCACGTCGGCGACGCAGCCGGGCTCGCCGAGCAGGCGCAGCATGTTCGCGGCGAAGCTCTCGTCCGGGCCGAAGGCGACCACGGTCTGGGCCGCAGCGCGTTCGCCGTAGCGCAGCGCGACCGGCTGCACCGGGACGTTGGCCTCCACCGCGGCGTGGAAGATGCGCGCGTGGAACGGACCGACCTCTTCGCCGCCGCGGGTGCGGCCTTCGGGAAACACGCCGACCGCGCGGCCGTCGTGCAGCCGCGCCAGCATTTCGTGCAGCACGCCGCCGAGCGATTCCTGGCTGCCGCGCTGGTGGTAGATGGTTTCGCCCATCGTCGCCAGCCAACCGACCAGCGGCCAGGACGCGATTTCGCGCTTGGCGACGAAGCCCATCATCCGATACGCATGCAGGGCGACGATGTCGATCCAGCTGACATGGTTGGCGACGAACATCACCGGCCCCGGCAGCGGCGTGCCGATGCGGCGCATGCGGAACCCGAACACCCGCATCAATCCGCCCTGCCACCAGCGCACCATGCGGTGGCCGAGACGATCGCCGCCGACGGGCAGATCGCCGAACGGCCGGGACATCAGGATCAGCGTGATCGGCAGATGCACCAGCACGTGCCAGAGCAGCATCGGTGTGCGGACGAGATAACGCAGCAGCCGGGCGGCGCGCGCAGCGGGAGAGGCGTGGGTCATGCCGTCACGATACCGAAGCGTTTTGGAGCTTTGCACCTCCGCCGCCTCAGGCACGCTGGGGAACGACGGCGAGGGTCAACCGGGAGATGCAGACCAGACGGCCGGCGGGGTCCTCGATGCGGATCTCCCAGACCTGGGTGCGGCGACCGACGTGCAGCGGCCGTGCGGTGCCGGTGACCAGACCGTCGCGGACGGCGACGAGATGATTGGCGTTGATCTCGACGCCGACGCACATGTCGCCGGGCTGCACGCAGAGATTGCCGGCGCTGCTGCCCAGGGTCTCGGCGAGCAACACCGAGGCGCCGCCGTGCAGCAGGCCGTAAGGCTGTCGGGTACGGCCGTCGACCGGCATGGTCGCGCGCAGGAAATCGGCGCCGATCTCGGTGAAGACGATGCCCAGCGCCGCCATCGCGGTGTCGGGCGAATGCGCGTTGAGCTGTTCGAGACTGGAGGCGTGGCGGAACACGCCGGAAACGTCGGGGTGGGGAGTCTTCATCCGGCCAAGGATACCCGAGGGTCCGGCCGGAACCCGGTGCGGTCGTGCGCGGGAGAGAGGCGCGCACGCCGCGACCGGGGAAAGCGGTGTCGAACGGTGCGGCTCAGCGGCAGCGGAAACGGGACTGGCCCCAGTCGCTGGTGTAGCGCTTTTCGAGGGCATAGCCGCTGCTGGCGCCGTAGCCGATGCCGAAATCGCGTTCGCGATAGCGGCCGGAATGGGTGGCGGACCCGGCCTGTGCCAGCACGGCGACCGGCGTGCGCGGGACGGGCGGGGCATGGCGCTGGGTGACGTTCATGGCGAAAGATCCTGTGATTCGAAAGGTGTGCGGGGGCGTGACTTGCGGGCGTTGCGGTGACGCGGAGAGGCGTGGGAGGCTGCGGTGCGGGTTAGACGGTGAGGATCAGGCGCAGCGGAAGCGGATCTGGCCCCAGTCGGTGGTGTAGCGTTTGTCGAGGGCGTAGCCGCTGCTGCTGCCGTAACCGATGCCGAAACCGCGTTCGCGATAGGTGCGGCGGGCGCCGGCGAAGGGAATGACCTTGGCGGACGGGTTGGCGCTGCGGTCGGTGGTGGCGGTCGTGAGGTTCATGGGGTCTCCGTTCGGGCTGAGTGGCTTGGTGTGTTGGTAAAGTACAACACCTACCCAGCAAGACACCTGTGCCGGAAGTCACCCATCGCTTGGCATGGCGCCAACCGATTGATTCCGTTGAATTCCTGGGTCCATGGAGTCGATCAACGGTCGAATCCCGGCACTCGAATCGGGCGCCAGATGCGCGGATCGGGCCCCGGCAGGCACCTTCGGAACGACTGAGAGCGAGTGCGGACCGGCGCTGCGGGTCCGGACCTCGGGAAGAGCCGGCGGGCCCGGGGCCCAATGGAATGGACTCCTCCCACTGATACGGCATCTAGGTGCCAGACTGGA
>CAMLLG010000067.1 GCA_946480825.1 uncultured Lysobacteraceae bacterium | reverse complement strand
GCTTCACCGGCCAGCAGGGCACCTTCCACGCCGAGCAGATGCTCGACTACGGCACGAAAGTGGTCGGCGGCGTCACGCCGGGCAAGGGCGGCACCGAGCACATCGGCCTGCCGGTGTTCAACACCGTCGCCGATGCCGTGAAGACCACCGGCGCCGATGCATCCGTGATCTACGTCCCGCCGCCGTTCGCCGCCGACGCCATCCTCGAAGCTGCCGACGCCGGCATCAAGGTCATCGTCTGCATCACCGAAGGCATCCCGGTGCTGGACATGCTGCGCGTGAAGAACACGCTGAAGGGCTACCCGGACACCGTGCTGATCGGCCCGAACTGCCCCGGCGTGATCACCCCCGGCGAATGCAAGATCGGCATCATGCCGGGCCACATCCACCTGCCGGGCAAGATCGGCATCGTTTCGCGCTCGGGCACGCTGACCTACGAAGCCGTGAAGCAGACCACCGACGCCGGCCTCGGCCAGTCGACCTGCATCGGCATCGGCGGCGACCCGATCAACGGCACCAACTTCATCGACGCGCTGAAGCGGTTCCAGGACGACCCGCAGACCGAGGGCATCATCATGGTCGGCGAGATCGGCGGCAGCGCCGAGGAAGAAGCGGCCGAGTTCATCGCGAAGCACGTCACCAAGCCGGTGGTCGGCTTCATCGCCGGCGCATCCGCGCCCGCGGGCAAGCGCATGGGCCACGCCGGTGCGATCGCCTCGGGCGGCAAGGGCACCGCCGAGGGCAAGTTCGCGGCGATGGAGAAGGCCGGCATCACCACCGTGCGTTCGCCGGGCGACCTCGGCGCGGCCATCGCGAAGCGCCTCGCGAAGTAAGTCTTCGCACGCGCGCGCAGTTCGACGCAGGCCGCCTCCGGGCGGCCTTCGTTTTGCCTGCATGAAACAAGGCGCACGATATTTTGTGTTGACCCTCGGCGGCCGGCCCACTATGTTGTGCCCGTCGAAGGTGCCGTCCCCGCCCGGGGCCGGCTGAAATGGGAACCCGGTGAGCGCCATCGCGCGCGATTCCGGGGCTGCCCCGCAGCGGTAATCAGGAACGACCCGCGTCAATGGCACTGGCCTTGTCCCGCAACGGGACGCACGGCTGGGAAGCGACGCGCAGTAGGAGCGACCAGACGGTCGCGCGCCCGTGAGCCCGAAGACCTGCCTCGACCGGCGCCCGACAGGCGTCGTCTGGCCACCGTCTCCGCGGGGAGCGTCGGTCGAAGCCGCGCATGGGCCCGATGCCCGTGCCGCATCGTGTCCGATGCGGCGCTTCGATCTCCCGATCCGCGCAGACGCAGGCTCGCCCGAGGGGGCGAGGGCCGGTGTCCGTGCGCATCGGTCGCGACCGCAGTCGTGGCGCCCGATCCGTCCCCTCGCGGGACGCGCGCGTCCGCCGCTTTCGCTTCCTCTCCATTGCCCGACGGAGAGGACCGATGACCATCGCAATACCCACCGAAAACGCGGCGATCGCCGCATTCCCGCCGCCCGTCGCCGCCACGGCGCAGCGCGATTTCGCGCTGACGCCGCCGCACGCGGCCATCGGCATGACCATCACCAAGCGCGACGGCCGTCGCGAGCCGGTCGACGTGGGCAAGATCGTCCGCGCCGTGCAGCGCTGCTGCGACGGGCTGGACGAGATCGACCCGATGCGGGTCGCGCTGAAGACCATCGCCGGCATCTACGACGGCGCCACGACCCGCGAACTCGACGAGCTGTCGATCCGCACCGCCGCCGCATTCACCGCCGACGAGCCGCAGTACGCGCGCCTCGCCGCGCGCCTGCTGTCGGGCTACATCGACAAGGAAGTGGCCGGGCAGGGCGTGCACTCGTTCTCGCAGTCGATCGCGCAGGGACATGCGCTGGGCCTGATCAGCGACCGCGTGCGCGGCGTGGTCGAGATCCACGCCCGCAAGTTCAACGATGCGATCGACATCGCCCGCACCCGGCACTTCGAATAT
Source organism: uncultured Lysobacteraceae bacterium (assembly GCA_946480825.1). The sequence goes on along the minus strand of CAMLLG010000067.1, from coordinate 18,546 downwards.
TTCGGCCTGCGCACGCTCTACGACCGTTACCTGTTGAAACATCCGCAGCGACGCACGGTCATCGAGACGCCGCAGCAGTTTTTCATGCGCATCGCGGTGGCGCTGACCGAGACGCCGGGCGCGGCGCTCGAACTGTATGCGCTGATGTCCTCGCTCGACTACATCCCCAGTTCGCCGACGCTGTTCAACGCCGGCACCCGGCACGAACAACTGTCGTCCTGCTTCCTGCTCGATTCGCCGCAGGATTCGCTGGCCGACATCTACGCGCGTTACGGCGATGTCGCGCAGCTGTCGAAATTCTCCGGCGGCATCGGCCAGTCCTATTCGCGGATCCGCTCGCGCGGCGCGCTGATCCGTTCCACCAACGGCCGCAGCAACGGCATCGTGCCGTGGCTGAAGACGCTGGACGCATCGGTGGCGGCGGTGAACCAGGGCGGCAAGCGCAAGGGCGCGGCCTGCATCTATCTGGAAACATGGCACGCCGACATCGAGGAATTCCTCGAGCTGCGCGAGAACACCGGCGACGAGATGCGCCGCACCCACAATCTCAACCTCGCGAACTGGGTGCCCGACCTGTTCATGCAGCGGGTCGAGAGCGACGCCGACTGGTCGCTGTTCGATCCCAACACGGTGCCGGAATTCGTCGATCTGTGGGGCGAAGCCTTCGAGCGCGCCTACGTCCAGGCCGAGCAGCAGGGATTGGCAGTGCGCACGCTCAAGGCGCGCGAACTGTACGCGCGGATGATGAAAGTGCTGGGCGAAACCGGCAATGGCTGGATGACGTTCAAGGACGCGTCGAACCGCACCTGCAACCAGGTCGGTCCGGGACGCACGGTGCATCTGTCGAATCTGTGCACGGAAATCCTGGAGGTCACGTCGGCCGAAGAAACCGCGGTCTGCAATCTCGGCTCGGTCAACCTCGCCCGGCACATCGCCCTCGACGAGCGCGGCGCGCCGCACTTCGATTTCGAGAAGCTCGCCGAAACCGTACGCGTGGCCGTGCGCCAACTCGATCGCGTGATCGATCTGAATTTCTATCCGATCGAGTCCGCGCGCCGCTCCAACTTGCGCTGGCGTCCGGTCGGTCTGGGCGTGATGGGCCTGCAGGACGTGTTCTTCCGGCTGCGGCTGCCGTTCGATTCGGCCGAAGCGCTGGCGCTGTCCACGCGCATCGCCGAACGCATTTATCTGCATGCGATCGAGACCTCGTGCGAACTCGCCGAGGAGCAGGGCGCGCATCCCGCTTTCGTCGAGACCCGCGCCGCTGCCGGCACTCTGCAGTTCGACCTGTGGGACGCCGAACCGACCGATGTCGAGGCCTGGGCGGCGCTGAAGCCGCGGATCGCCGCGCATGGCCTGCGCAATTCGCTGCTGATCGCGATCGCGCCGACCGCCACCATCGCGTCGATCGCCGGCTGTTACGAATGCATCGAGCCGCAGGTGAGCAATCTGTTCAAGCGCGAAACCCTGTCCGGCGATTTCCTGCAGATCAATCGCCATCTGGTCGACGAACTCAAGCGCCTCGGCCTGTGGACCGAGTCCACGCGCGATGCGATCAAGCTCGCGGAGGGTTCGGTGCAGGGTATCGACGGCATCCCCGACGTGCTGAAGTCGGTCTATCGCACCGCCTGGGAATTGCCGCAGAAAGCGCTGATCGATCTGGCCGCCGCACGCGGGCCGTACATCGACCAGTCGCAGTCGCTCAACCTGTTCATGGAAAGCCCGAACATCGGCCGGCTGTCGTCGATGTACATGTACGCCTGGAAATCGGGCCTGAAGACGACCTACTACCTGCGCTCGCGTCCGGCGACGCGGATCGCGAAAGCGACGGTCACGCAGACCTACGCGCCGCAGGAAGCGCTGGCGTGTTCGCTGGAAAATCCCGAAGCCTGCGAGGCCTGCCAGTGATGTTTTTCTCCTTTCCCCGCGTGCGGGGGAAGGCTTGGATGGGGGCCGTAAAGCACCCCATTCGCCTGATTCAACCGCATTCCCCCACCCCAACCCTCCCCCGCAGGCGGGGGAGGGAGAGGAGTTCCCCATGACCACCCCGCACCTGCTCGATCCCGGCTTCGCGCTCACGCTGCGGCCGATGCGCTATCCGACGTTCTACGAGATGTACCGCGACGCGATCCGCAACACCTGGACGGTCGAGGAGATCGATTTCGGCATCGATCTCAACGATCTGCAGCACAAACTGGCGCCCGCGGACCGGCATCTGATCGAGCGTCTGGTCGCGTTCTTCGCCACCGGCGACAGCATCGTCGCCAACAATCTCGTGCTCAATCTCTACCGACACATCAACGCGCCGGAAGCGCGGATGTATCTGTCGCGACAGCTGTACGAGGAAGCGCTGCACGTGCAGTTCTATCTGACGTTGCTCGATACCTACATTCCGGAGCCGGTGCGACGCGCGGAAGCCTTCGCGGCGGTCGAGAACATCCCGTCGATCCGCGCCAAGGCCGAATTCTGCTTCCGCTGGATGGATTCGGTGCAATCGCTGGAGCGGCTGGAGACGCGCGAACAGCGCAGGCAGTTCCTGCTCAACCTGATCTGCTTCGCCTGCTGCATCGAAGGCCTGTTTTTCTTCGCGGCCTTCGCCTACGTCTGGTTCCTGCGTTCGCGCGGACTGTTGCCGGGGCTCGCCGCCGGCACCAACTGGGTGTTCCGCGACGAATCCGGCCACATGGCGTTCGCGTTCGAGGTGATCCGCACCGCAAGGCAGGAAGATCCCGGTCTGTTCGATGCCGACATGGAGCGCGATGTGCGGCGGATGCTGCACGAAGCGGTCGAGGTGGAAGCGGCCTTCGCCGATGACGTGCTCTCCGCGGGCGTGAACGGGTTGTCGCCGGGCGAGATGCGCCAGTATCTGCGCTACGTCGCAGACCAGCGACTCGCCGCGCTGGGCCTCGCATCGGAATTCGGCGCGAAGAATCCGTTCCCGTTCCTCGACCTGCAGGATGTGCAGGAGCTGACCAACTTCTTCGAACGCCGGGTCTCGGCCTACCAGGTCGGCATCAGCGGGGCGGTCGCGTTCGACGATGCGTTCTGAGCCACGGGTGCTTCCGCGAGGCACGTGATGGCCTCGCATCGGCGGCGCTACACTGTGCGCATCGGACCGTGGAGCACAGCATGACCCTGCGCATCGCCCTCGCCCAATTCGATTTCCCGGTCGGCGCGGTGAGCCGCAACGCCGAGCGGATTTCGGCGATGATCGCCGAGGCGCGCGACGAGTACGGCGCCGACATCGTGCTGTTCCCGGAACTGGCGTTGTCCGGCTATCCGCCGGAAGACCTGCTGTTGCGGCCCCGGTTCCTGCGCGATTGCGCGGAGGCCATCGCGTCGGTCGCGGCCGGCGTCGAGGGCATCGTCGCCGTCGTCGGCTGGCCGCAGGCGGCGGGCAGCGTGGTCTACAACGCCGCCAGCGTGCTGCGCGATGGCAAGATCGAACGCACCTATCGCAAACGCGAATTGCCCAATTACGCGGTGTTCGACGAGCGCCGCTATTTCGATGTCGATCCCGATCGCGAGGACTGCGTGTTCGAGGTCGAGGGCGTGCCGATCGGTCTGATCGTCTGCGAAGACCTGTGGTTCGCCGAGCCCATCGCCAGCACCGTGCGCAGCGGCGCGCGGCTGGTGCTGGTGCCGAATGCTTCGCCATTCGAGCGCGACAAGCATGCGCAGCGCGATGCGCTGCTCGCCGAGCGGGCGCGCGAGACCGGCGCGGCCATCGCTTATCTCAACGTCGTCGGCGGCCAGGATGCGCTGGTGTTCGACGGCGCCTCGGTGGTGGCCGATGGCGACGGCAGCGTGCATCCGGCGGCGGCCGCGTTCACCGATCAGTGGCTGGTGGTGGATTATCAGGACGACACCCGCGCGTTTCTGCCGGTGCAATGGATGGACGAAGGCGACGAAAGCCGCGATGCGCTGGCGTGGCGCGCGATCGTGCGCGGCATCCAGGATTACTGCGCCAAGAACGGCTTCCGCAAAACCTGGCTGGGCCTCTCCGGCGGTATCGATTCGTCGATGGTGCTGGCGCTGGCGGTGGACGCGCTGGGCGCGGAGAACGTCACCGCGGTACGCATGCCGTCGCGCTACACCGCCGAGCTGTCGAACGATCTCGCCGACGAACAGTGCCGGGCGCTGGGCGTGAAGATGCTCACCGTGCCGATCGAGAAACCGTTCCAGGGCTATCTCGACGCGCTGGCCGAAGCGTTCGATGGTCTGTCGCTGGACGTGACCGAAGAGAATCTGCAATCGCGCACCCGCGGTGCGATCCTGATGGCGTTGTCGAACAAACTCGGCGGCCTGCTGTTGACCACCGGCAACAAGAGCGAGTACGCGGTCGGCTACGCCACCATCTACGGCGACATGTGCGGCGGCTACGCGCCGATCAAGGATCTGTACAAGACCGAGGTGTTCGCGCTCTGCCGCTGGCGCAATACCGTCGGCGGGGCCCCTGTCATTCCTCCTGCGGTGATCGCGCGGCCGCCGACCGCCGAGCTGCGCGAGAACCAGAAGGATGAGGATTCGCTGCCGCCCTACGACGTGCTGGATGCGATCCTGCTGCGCCACGTGGATCAGGAACAGTCGCGCGACGAGATCGTGCGCGCCGGTTTCGATGCCGCCACCGTCGACCGCGTGCTGAAGCTGGTGCGGATCGCCGAGTGGAAGCGGCATCAGGCGGCGCCGGGGCCGAAAGTTTCGCGCCGCGCGTTCGGCCGCGAGCGGCGCTATCCGATCACCAACGGTTACGTCGCGTAGAGCGGGTCCCGACCCGCCACTCGGCCTTCCATCGATCTGCCATGCGCTGGCACACCGCCGATTTCGAAACCCTGCAGTGGCACGATGTGCACGTGCACGGTTTCCGAATCCTGGCCGACGAACGAGGAACCGCCGAACTGGTCCTCGATATCGACTTCATCCTCGAATGGATCCGCGGCGACGACGATCGATTCCGTTTCCGCATCGCGCAGGCGATGCTCCAGTTCCATGAGGTGTTCGGCCTGCGCTTCGCGCTGGATTACGTCGCCTGCAGCGCGGGCATGAGCGCGTTCGCGATCGAGCGCATCGAGCGCGCGCCGCTGCGCGAGATCGCTGAAGGCGAAGACGACTTCGGCCCATGGCGATGGCGCATCGACATGAACTGGCCGGAGGGTTTCCTCGAATTCGAATCGTCCGGGTTCAGCCAGTGGCTGGTGGGCGATATCGTCGAGCAGGATGCCCAGTTGTTGCCGCCCGCGCAGCGGATGTGATATCGCAGACCGGTAGAGCGGCCTTCAGGCCGCTGCTCTTGGTGCGTCGAAGGGAGCAGCGGCCTGAAGGCCGCTCTACCGATTTCGGCGTGCGTGGCTCAGTCGTTGTCGACCGCACCCTTTTCGCTGGCGAACGGGTTGAGCTTGCGGAAGTTCGAGGGGTAGTCCGGCCAGTTGCCCGGGTCCGCCAGCCACGGGTGCTGCGGTGCGCGCTGCTGCAGTTGCGCGCGGGCGCCGTCGGCGAGCGCGGTGTTGCCCAGGCGGGTGTAGGCCTCGGCCATCACCGCGATGCCGTCGTTGTCGTAGGCGCTGTCGGGATAGGTGTCGCGCATGTATTCGGCGCGTTCGACCGCGGCCACCCAGGCGGTGCGGCGCAGGTAGTACATCGCGGTTTCGATCTCGTGGCGGGCGAACAGATCGCGCAATTCCTTCATGCGCACGGTCGCGTCGGCGGCGTAGCGCGAGTTGGGGTAGCGATCGGTGACGATCTTGAAGTCGTTGTAGGCCTGCTGCGGCGTGGCCAGATCGCGGCGGCTGGCGTCGAGCTTCCACACCCGCTGCAGGAAGACGGTGTCGCGGCTGGAGTTCACGAGGCCGCGCAGGTAATAAAGATAGGCCGCGTGGCGATGGGTGGGATAGGTGCGCAGGAAGCGGTCGATGGTCGCGATCGCGTCCTCGTTGGCGCCCATCTTGTACTGCGAGAAGGCGGTTTCCATCAGCGCCTGCTCGGTGTACGCGCCGTACGGATACTGCGCGATCAGCCGCTTGTACGTGAGCACCGCGGAGTCGTAGTTGCCGTTGCGGATCGACCGCTGGCCCTTTTCGTACAGCTCGGCGGCCGGGACGCCTTCGTTCTCCTTCTCGTCCTTGAAGGCGCCCTTGAGACGGGCGCAGCCGGAAGCGCCGAAGGCGAGGATCAGGATCAGCGTCAGGGCCGGCAGCAGGGAGGGACGCACGAGGACGGGGAACGAGGGGCGGCGAAGGAGCATGCGGGCTGCTGCGATACGGATGAGCGGGCGATAATACCAGCCCGGGCGAGTCAGCCCCCTTAACCGCGCGAAACCGCGCCGACCCCAGGAGTCCCCCCGGATGCCGTCCAACGCGCCGCCCCCGTCCGCCCCGGACATCGCCCCGCGCATGGTCACGGTGCCCGATCAGGCCTCCGGGCGCCGTTTCGACGCGGTCCTGGCCGAGTTGTTCCCGGAGTATTCGCGCTCGCGGCTGGCCGAATGGATCAAGTCCGGCGATGCCCTGCTCGACGGGCGCCAGGCGCGACCGCGCGATCCGGTGCGCGGCGGCGAGCGCGTGGTGCTCACCGCGGCGCTGGAGATCCAGACCCGTTCGGAGCCCGAGGACATCGCGCTCGACATCCTGTACGAGGACGCCGATGTCTTCGTGATCGACAAACCGGCAGGGCTGGTGGTGCATCCGGGCGCCGGCAATCCCGCGGGCACGCTGGTCAACGCGCTGCTGCATCGCGACCCCGGCCTGGCCACGCTGCCGAGGGCGGGCATCGTGCATCGGCTCGACAAGGACACCTCCGGGGTGATGGTCGTGGCCCGCACCCTGCCGGCGCATACCTCGCTGGTCGAGCAGTTGTCGGCGCGCGAGGTGCATCGCCAGTACCTCGCGGTGGTGGTCGGTTCGCTGGTGTCCGGCGGCACGGTCAACGCGCCGATCGACCGTCATCCGCGCGACCGCCTGCGCCAGGCGGTGCGCGAGGACGGCCGCGACGCGGTCACGCACTACCGCCTGCGCGAACGGTTCCGCGCCCATACGCTGCTGGAATGCCGGCTCGAAACCGGCCGCACCCACCAGATCCGCGTGCACATGGCGCACATCAAGCATCCGATCGTGGGCGATCCGCTCTACGGCGGCCCGCTGAAGCTGCCGAAGGGCGCCACCGACGCGCTGGTCGAATCGCTGCGCGGCTTCAAGCGCCAGGCGCTGCACGCCGAAACCCTCGAATTCGCGCATCCGGTCAGCGGCGAACCGATCCGTTGCTCGACGCCGATGCCGGCCGACATGCACGCGCTGGTCGGCACGCTGCGCGATGACACCCGCGAGGCCGAGGAGCGCGCGCGGTGAATGGCGCGGCGAATCGTGCGCTGAATACCGATCCGCGGTTGCGTGCCGATTGGCCGGTGCCGGCCGGCGTGCATGCGTTCACCACGCTGCGGCATGGTGCGGGCGTGTCGCAGGCGCCATTCGATACCTTCAATCTCGGCAACCGGCATGCCGCCGATGGCGACGATCCGGCCGTGGTCGAGCGCAATCGCAACGCCCTGATCGATCTCGCCGGGCTGCCGTCCGCGCCGCGCTGGTTGAAGCAGGTGCACGGCGTGGACGTGGTGCGTTTCGATGGCGCCGCGACAGCCGGCGAGCCGATCGCGGATGCGGCGGTCACATCGATGCCCGACACCGTCCTCGCGGTCCTCACCGCCGATTGCCTGCCGGTGGTGTTCGCGTCCGCGGCCGGCGACGAGGTCGGCGCGGCCCATGCCGGCTGGCGCGGCCTCGCAGCGGGCGTGCTCGAAGCCACGGTCGCGGCGATGCGCACGCCGGCCGATCGGTTGATCGCCTGGCTCGGTCCCGCCGCGGGACCGCAGGCCTACGAGATCGGCGAAGAAGTCTTTCGCGCGTTCGTCGACCGCGACCCGGGCGCGGCCTCCGCGTTCGTCGCGACCCGCGCCGGGCACTGGCGCGTCGATCTGTACGCGCTGGCGCGGATGCGGCTGGCGCAGGCCGGCGTGCGGCGCGTGTCCGGCGGCGGCCTGTGCACGATTTCCGAACCGCAGCGCTTCTTCTCGCATCGCCGCGACGCCCGCACCGGGCGGATGGCGACGCTGGCGTGGTTCGGGCGTTGAACGACCCGTCGGCCACGCCCGCGATGCCGCTGTTCCGGCGCGTGCTGGGCAGTGCGCTCGACCGGACGCCTGCCTGCGTGCGTCGCCTGCATGGCGGTGCGGCGTGCGCGATCTATCGCGGCGAGGTGGAGGTCGAGCGCGGCAGCGGCCGGCTTGCCCGCGTTCTGGCCTGGGCCACCTCGTTGCCGCCTGCGGGCAGCGGGCCGATCGAAGTCGAGATCGCGTCCCGCGATGGACGCGAACGCTGGGTGCGCCGGGTCGGCGGCTGCGAGATGCCGTCGCGGCTCTGGGCGCGGCCTTCGAACGGGCTGCTGTCGGAAAGGCTCGGGCCGGTGGTGTTCGGCTTCGCGCTGCGCGTGGAGGACGGCGTCATTCTCTGGCGACTCGCGCGGATCCGCGTGCTCGGCCTGCTGCCGTTGCCGTCGCGCTGGTTTCGCGGCGTGCGCTGCAGCGAATCCGGCGTCGACGACCGTTATCGTTTCGACGTGCGCGCCGAGCTGCCGTTGATCGGTCTGCTCGTCCACTATCGCGGCTGGCTGGAAGTGGCATGAGCGATGTCGATCCGCGCGCGGTGATCGTCTTCGACGGTGTCTGCGTGCTGTGCAACGGCTGGGTGCGCTTCCTGCTGCGTCGCGATCGTGCCGAGCGTTATCGCTTCGCCGCGATGCAGGGCGACGCGGGCCGGCGATTGCTTCTGGACAACGGCCTCGACCCCGACGACCCGGTGTCGTTCCTGCTGGTCGAATACGACCGCGACCCGTCGCCGCGCGTGTCCACCGACACCGACGCCATGCGCCGGGTGCTGACCGGTCTGGGCGGCGTCTGGCGCATCGCCGCGGTGTCCGCGCTGCTGCCGCGTCGCGTGCGCGATCCGCTGTATCGCTTCGTCGCACGCAACCGCTATCGCTGGTTCGGCCGTCACGACGCCTGCATGGTTCCCGACGAGGCGCAGGCGCGGCGCTTTCTCTGAACGCATGCGCTTCGAACGCATGCGCTCCGAATGCATGCCGCCGGTGCCGACGCACCGGATAGGCTGAACGGCGCCGCCATCCGATCGCCGGCGTGCTTGCCGCATGGCGTGAGGATGCCGATCGCCTTGCTATCGTGGCCGCCCCTGACGTACGGATTTCCGCGCATGCTTCGACCGCTCGCATCGCTGCTTCTCGGTGGCGCTCTCGCGCTGATCTCGATTCCTTCGTCCGCGGCCACGCTGGCCGAAGTCCAGTCGCTGCTGGAGTCGCGCGCGCCCACCGCGCTGGCGGCCGCGGAGGCGCTGGTGAAGGCGGAACCGAAGAACGGCCGCGCCTGGGTCGCGCTCACCCGCGCGCGCGTCTACGCGAGGCGTTCGCAACAGGCGGTCGAAGCCGGCGAACGCGCGACCGAGCTGTCGCCGAACGACGCCCAGGCCTTCCTCTGGCTCGGCAATGCGCTGGGCAACCGGATCGGCGAGGTCGGCATGCTTTCGAAGATGGCGCTGGCCCCGGATCTGCGCGATGCCTTCGAACGCGCGGTGAAGCTCGACCCGTCGCTGGTCGAGGCGCGGACGGCGCTGGTCGAGTTCTATCTGCTGGCGCCGGGCGCGATCGGTGGCGGCGTCGACAAGGCCAGGGCGCAGGCGGCGGCGATCGCGAAGTACGACCGCGCGAGGAGCCTGTTCGCGCAGGCCCGCATCGCGCAGCACGAGAAGAAGCCGGCGCAGGCGCTCAAGGCCTACGAAGAAGCGTATGCCCTGAAGCCGAACGACCCGCAGACCCGGATCGCATTGGTCGTGGCGTATCAGGAAGTCAAACGTTGGCCGGACGCGCATGCCGCGATCGAACGCTGGATCGCCGACGAGCCGAAGTCGAACAACGCACACTATCAGCTCGGCCGGCTGGCCGCGGTCTCCGGGCAGTACCTCGTCGATGGCGAAGCCGCACTGCGCAAATACATCGCGATGCCGCGCGGCAAGGACGATCCGGCCTTGAAGAACGCGCGCTACCGCCTGGGCCAGGTGCTCGCGCACGCCGGCCGCAAGGACGAGGCGCGTGCGGAATTGCAGGCGGCGTTGAAGCTCGATCCGAAGTTCAAGGACGCGAAGGATGCGCTGGCTGCGCTGTAGCCCGCAGCAGCCTCAGCCTGCACTGTCTTCCACGCAGGTCTGCATCGCATGGCCATCGAGCGTGCGCATGAACGCGTCGAGCGTGAACAGATCCATGCATGGCGTCGCGCCGCTGCCCGGCAACTCGCCGCGCAGCAGCCTGCGCGCCAATAGCACCGCGGCGGTCGCGGGAATCTGCGGGCCGTCGCCGTTGCGCGCGATCAGCGTCCAGTCGCGCCGCAACGGTGCGCCGTCGTGTCCGAGGCCACGCAAGGTGACGCGCATCAGGCCGGTGTCGCTGCCGGTGTGTTGCCAATGCTCGCTCAGCCGGAACAGCGGTTTCGCGAACGCATCGATGCTGCGGATGAGCCCGACGCGCACCGCCCAGGTCGCGAGCCACAGGCCGAAGTGCATCCGCCGCAGTTCCAGACCGGCGCGGAATTCGACGGTGCGCAGTTCGGAATAACGCGCGGGCAGCAGATCCAGATCCGGCACGTCGCAGCGCGCCAGCCAGCGCGTGCCGACGCCGTCCACCCGCAGCCGTCGCAGCGATTGCCAGCCGTGCACATCGCGCCAGACGCCATCGATCAGGCTGCGATAGGGCTGCCCGGCGTAGCTCAGGATCGCCCGCGTCGTCGCCCAGCCGCGCGGCGTGCGGTTGCCCGGTGCGATCGCCGCCTCCACCGCGTCGAGGCGCGCGAAGTCGCCGCGCTGCGCTTCGATCACCGCGGCGGTGAGCGCGGGCACGCTGCTGGCGCCGGAGATCGCCCATCGCCCCGCGGCCTTCGCCGCGTCGTCCAGCGCGCCGATGCCACGGACGTAGGCCCGGCTGTCGGCCAGATCGATGCTGTGCGCGCCCGCGGCCAGCACCGCTGCGGGCACGCGGTAGGTGTCGCGTGCGCCGGCCGCGCCGCTGTCGACGCGGCCCTGGAACGGGCCGGCGGTGTCGATCACCACCTGCGGTCGCAGCGCACGCAGACGCGCATCGAAATCGGGCGCCTGCGCGTCGATCGCGATCGGCGTCAGGGTCGCGCGTGCGTCGCACAGGCCAGCGCAGAAGGCCTGCGCCTTGCCGAGATCGCGCCCGGCGACGCATACCTCCACGCCGGCGTCCGCGGCGAGGCCGCGGACCGCGCGGCCGCCGAAAAGTCCGTAACCGCCGAGAACGAGAATGCGTTGCATGCGCGGATGATAGCCGCGCATCGCATTCGGCCTGCACTTGAATCGTGCCGGCGGGACCATACGTCCGGTGTATCGCGGCAACGCCGCCCTCATTCGTGGAGTCCCCGCCCATGCGCATGGACAAACTCACCTCGCGGTTCCAGCAGGCCATCGCCGACGCGCAGTCGCTGGCCGTGGGCCGCGATCACAACGTCATCGAACCCGTGCATCTGCTGGTCGCGCTGCTCGACCAGCAGGGCGGCGGCACGCGGCCGTTGCTGGCCCAGTCCGGCGTCAACGTGCCGGTGCTGCGCGAGCGGCTCGGCGAAGCGCTGGAGAAACTGCCGAAGGTGTCCGGGCAGGCCGGCAGCGTCAACGTCGGCAACGATCTCGCGCGCCTGCTCAACGTCACCGACAAGCTCGCGCAGAAACGCGGCGATGCCTTCATCGCCAGCGAACTGTTCGTGCTCGCCGCGCTCGACGACGGCGGCGAGACCGGCCGCGCGCTGAAGGCCGCGGGCGCGAACAAACAGAAACTCGAAGCCGCCATCGACGCGATGCGCGGCGGCGAGAAGGTCCAGAGCGAAAACGCCGAAGAACAGCGGCAGGCGCTGGAGAAATACACCATCGACCTCACCGCGCGCGCCGAATCGGGCAAGCTCGATCCGGTGATCGGCCGCGACGAAGAGATCCGGCGCACCGTGCAGGTGCTGCAGCGGCGCACCAAGAACAACCCGGTGCTGATCGGCGAACCCGGCGTGGGCAAGACCGCGATCGTCGAAGGTCTGGCCCAGCGCATCGTCAACGGCGAAGTGCCCGAAGGCCTGCGCGGCAAGCGCGTGCTCTCGCTGGACATGGGCGCACTCATCGCCGGCGCGAAGTTCCGCGGCGAATTCGAGGAGCGTCTGAAGGCGGTGCTGAACGATCTGGCCAAGAACGAAGGCCAGATCATCCTGTTCATCGACGAACTGCACACGATGGTCGGCGCCGGAAAAGCCGAAGGCTCGATGGACGCCGGCAACATGCTCAAGCCCGCGCTCGCCCGCGGCGAACTGCACTGCATCGGCGCGACCACGCTGGACGAATACCGCAAGTACGTCGAGAAGGACGCCGCGCTGGAACGGCGCTTTCAGAAGGTCTTCGTCGGCGAGCCCAGCGTCGAGGACACCATCGCGATCCTGCGCGGCCTGAAGGAAAAATACGCGGTGCATCATGGCGTCGAGATCACCGATCCGGCGATCGTCGCCGCGGCCACACTGTCGCACCGCTATATCGCCGACCGCCAGTTGCCCGACAAGGCCATCGACCTGATGGACGAGGCCGCGTCGCGCATCCGCATGGAGATCGACAGCAAGCCGGAAGAACTCGATCGCAAGGAGCGTCGCCTCATCCAGCTCAAGATCCAGCGCGAGGCGCTGAAGAAGGAGAAGGACGACGCTTCGAAGCAGCGCCTGGCCGATCTGGAAGCCGAGATCGCCACGCTGGAGCGCGCCTACAACGACCTCGAGGAAATCTGGAAAGCCGAGAAAGCGGCGGTGCAGGGCACCACCAAGGTCAAGGAACAGATCGAAGCCGCGAAGCTCGAACTCGAAGCCGCGCAGCGCCGTCAGGACTACGCGAAGATGAGCGAGATCCAGTACGGGCGCATGCCGGAGCTGGAAAAGCAGCTGCAGGCGGCGCAGGCCGCGGAAACGCAGGGCTTCCAGCTGCTGCAGGACAAGGTCACCGACGAAGAGATCGCCGAGGTCGTGTCGCGCTGGACCGGCATCCCGGTGTCGAAGATGCTCGAAGGCGAGCGCGAGAAGCTGCTGAAGATGGAGCATGCGCTGCACGGCCGCGTGGTCGGCCAGGACGAAGCGATCAAGGTCGTCTCCGACGCCGTGCGCCGCTCGCGCGCGGGCCTGAGCGATCCGAACCGTCCCAGCGGCTCGTTTCTGTTCCTCGGCCCCACCGGCGTGGGCAAGACCGAACTGTGCAAGGCGCTGGCCGAATTCCTGTTCGACTCCACCGATGCGATGGTGCGCATCGACATGAGCGAGTTCATGGAGAAGCATGCGGTGAGCCGGCTGGTCGGCGCGCCTCCCGGCTACGTCGGCTACGAGGAAGGCGGCTATCTCACCGAAGCCGTGCGCCGCCGCCCGTACAGCGTGATCCTGCTCGACGAAGTGGAGAAGGCGCATCCGGATGTCTTCAACATCCTGCTGCAGGTGCTCGACGACGGTCGCCTCACCGACGGCCAGGGTCGCACCGTGGACTTCCGCAACACCGTGATCGTGATGACCTCGAATCTCGGTTCGCAGATGATCCAGGAACTCTCCGACAACGACACGCCGGAGGGTTACACCAAGATGAAGGCGGCGGTGATGGGCGTGGTGCAGGCGCACTTCCGGCCCGAGTTCATCAATCGCCTCGACGACATCGTGGTGTTCCACCCGCTGGACAAGGCGCAGATCCGCGAGATCGCCAGGATCCAGCTGCGTGGACTGGACAAGCGGCTGGGCGAGCGCGGCATCCGCCTCGAACTCGCCGAGAAGGCGCTGGATTTCCTCGGCAACATCGGTTTCGACCCGGTGTACGGTGCGCGGCCGCTGAAGCGTGCGATCCAGCAGCAGTTGGAGAACCCGCTGGCGCAGAGGATTCTCGCCGGCGATTACGCGAATGGCGATGTCGTGCGCGTGGATGCCGAGGGCGGCAGGTTGGTCTTCGGCAAGGACTGAGCGTCCGCGGACAGCAACCCGCGGACAGGCGTCAGTCGCGGTCGGCGTCGCCGCCGGCCGCGGCTTCCAGCGCCGCGACCCGCGCTTCCAGCGCTTCGATCCGCGCCAGCAGTGCATCTGTCGCATCGTTGTCCCGCGCATGCGACGCGGCGGGCTCGACGCCGCGTTCCGGCATCGCCGGCTCGCCGCTCAGCAGATGCGCATAGCGATCCTCGCGCTGGCCGGCGCCGCGCGGGAGTCGGCGCACCAGCGGCGCCTCGCGTTCGGCGAGGCGGTCGAGCGCGTGTTTCACGTCGTCGATGCCGGCGAAGCGGTGCTGGCGCTCGCTGCGCGCCAGCAGCTCGTGCAGCGTCTGCGGACCGCGCAACAGCAGCAGCGAGATCAGGCAGGTCTGCGCCGGCGTGAGGTCGTAGATCTTGTCGATGCGGTGCAGATAACGTTCGCTGCGCGCGCCATATTCGGACTTCACCAGGCCGCGCGGTTCGAGTTGGCGCAGGGCATGGCCGATCTCGCCGGGGCTGAGGTTCGTCACCGGTTCGCGCGCGGTTTTCTGATTGCAGGCCAGGACGATATTGTTGAGCGTCAGCGGGTAGACGTCGGGTGTGGTCGCGGCTTTCTCGACGAGGCTGCCGAGAATCCGGGCCTCGACGGGCGTGAGCTGCGGCGGCGCGGGGCTGTCTTGGGCGTTGTCCATGGGTGTCTGCGGACCCTCTGCGGCGAATCGCACGATTCTAGCGATATCCTGCACGATCGCGACAAAGGCCCCACGGCTTGCCCGAGATTCATGGTTTCAGGCGCAAGCTGCCCTGCACCGACCTTCACAGGAGTTCCCGATGCGCACTCACCTCCTCCGTGGCCTGGCCCTGAGTCTGGCATTGGTCGCCGCACCGACCGCGATGGCCGGCGATCTCACCTGCAAGATGACCTACGACATCTCCGGCTGGTCCGTGTTCTACAAGACCGCCAGCGGCACCGGCGACATCCAGTGCAGCAACGGCCAGCGCATGTCGGTGGCCATCGAAACCAAAGGTGGCGGTCTGACCTTCGGCAAATACAAGATCCGAAATGGTTTCGGCGAGTTCGCGAACGTCGACGACATCCGCGACGTGCTCGGCAGTTATGCGACCGCCGAAGCGCATGCCGCAGCCGAGAAGAGCGCTTCGGGCCAGGCGATGACCAACGGCAAAGTCTCGCTGGCGCTGGCCGGCAAGGGCGAAGGCTGGTCGCTCGGCGTCGCCTTCAGCAAGTTCACGATCAGCGCCCGCTGACGCGAGGCGCTGCGGCGCCCGGGCGTCAGCCTGCCGGGCGCAGCGGGCCGCTGCGGTATTGCGGCATCGCCACGATCATTTCGCCGAGCGAATGCGCCAGCGCATGCTCGGCGAGCAGCGCGGCATCGGCGCCGCGCTGCAGCAGATGCTTGACGCCTTCGTCGCTGTGCGCCCGCGCCAGCACGGGAATCGGTGTGGCTCCCTGTTTCAGCCGCTGCGCGACCTTGCCGGCTTCCAGCGGGTCGGGAATGGTCAGCACCGCGAGCGCGGCCTGACCCGGCATCGCTTCGGCCAGCACATCGTCGGCGGCGGCATTGCCGCGGATCGCGGTGTGACCCGCGGCGCGCGCATTGATGACCTTGTCGCCGTCGGTGTCGATCACCATGAACGGCACGCCCGCGCGCTGCAGCACTTCGGCCAGTTTCGCGCCGACGCGGCCGTAACCGATGAGCAGTACGTGGCCCTGGGCCGGCCGGACGGCCGTCGCGGGCGTCGCTTCCGGGGAGCGGGTCCGCCGCGCCATCAGCGCGAACAGCGGCGGATTGATCAGGATCGACAGGATCGCGCCGGCGAGAATGAGATCGCGCGATTCGTCCGACATCAGCCCGAGCGACGCGCCGAGGCCGATCAGGATGAAGGAGAACTCGCCGATCTGCGCGAGGCTGGCGGCGATGGTCAGCGCGATGTCGTTGCTCTTGCCGAGCATCCGCACCACCGCCCAGGCGGCCACCGATTTGCCGATCACGATGATACCCAGGGTTTCCAGCACCATCAGCGGATGTTCGACGAGGATCATCGGGTCGAACAGCATGCCCACGGAGACGAAGAACAGCACCGCGAAGGCGTCGCGCAGCGGCAGCGAGTCTTCCGCCGCCTTGTGCCCGAACGGCGATTCGTTGAGCAGCATGCCGGCGAAGAACGCGCCCAGCGCGAACGATACCCCGAACAGTTCCGCGGCCCCGAAGGCGACGCCCATCGCGCAGGCCAGCACGAACAGCGTGAACAGTTCGCGCGAACCGGTGCCGGCGACGCGTTCGAGCAGCCACGGCAGCACGCGCCGGCCGACGATCAGCATCAGCGCGACGAAACCGCCGACCTTCAATAGCGTGGCGAACAGCGTGGTGCCGATGCTGCCGCCGTTGTCGCTGCCGGCCTTGGAAGCCAGCGCCGGCACCAGCACCAGGGCGAGCACCATCGCCAGGTCCTCGACGATCAACCAGCCGATCGCGATGCGGCCGCGCTCGCTGTCCAGCAGCCGGGCGCTTTCGAGCGCGCGCAACAGCACCACGGTGCTGGCCACCGACAGCGACAGACCGAAGATGATGCTTTCCGCGTTCGACCAGCCCAACCGCGTACCGAGGAACCAGCCCATCGCGGTCGCCGCGGCCATCTGCACCACCGCGCCCGGAACCGCGATGCGGCGCACGTCCATCAGGTCGCGCATCGAGAAATGCAGGCCGACGCCGAACATCAGCAGGATCACGCCGATCTCGGCGAGTTGGGGGGCGAGGGTCTGGTCGCCGACGAATCCGGGCGTGTACGGGCCCACGAGCACGCCCGCGAGCAGATAGCCGACGATGGGCGAGAACCGCAGCCGGTGCGCCAGCAGTCCGAAGACGAAGGCCAGCACGAAACCGACGCAGAGCATCGCGATGAGCGAGGTGTGATGCGGCATGACCCCAATATAAATGAACGCACCGCGGTTTCCTGTCCGCGCATTCATTCTTTCCGTGCGACCGCGAGCCAGGCCCGAAACGGAGAAGCCCCCGGCGAGCGGGGGCTTCTCCGGACCTGCGCCCGGTGGGGCGCGGTCGATTCACGGTCTGCGGGTCACCACTTGTAGCCGATCCGCCCGTACACGTAGGCGCCGTTGAAGCCGTTGGGCGACGAGGCGCTGTAGGGCAACTGGCCGTTGGTGGAGTTGTCGAACAGCACTTCGTCCGGATACTCGTCCAGCACGTTGTCGGCGCCGAGGGTGAAATCCCAGCTGCCGAGGCTGTAGCTGCCCGAGAGATCCAGCGTCCACTGCGCGTCGAAGGTCTGGTCGCGCGAAGTATCGGCCGGATTGTTGCCGAACAGCACGCTGAACTCGCCGTAGCGCGTCGCGTTCGCGCCGAACTTCCAGTTGCCCCACGTGTACAGCCCGCCGAGCTGGAACTTGTCGCGCGGCGCGCCGACGGTGAGACGGCCCACTTCGACGCGGCCGATGCGCACCGCGGTCGGGTCGATGGCCGTCAACGCCGCGGGATTCGGCGCGATCCGTTCCACCGTGGTCTTGTTGTAGTTGTAGCCGGCGGTGAGATCGAGACTGCCTTCGCCGAGCAGCCAGCGATACGTGCCGATGATGTCCACGCCCCTGGTGCTGGTGTCGATGGCGTTGGTGAAGTAACGGCCGCCGCCCAGCGCCGGATCCACGGTGGCGTTGAGGAAGTTGCGCACCGCGGTCGAGGTGAGGTTCTCCGACAGCATGATGCGGTCGTCGATGTCGATGCGGTAGGCGTCGACGGTGACGTAGAGATTGTCGAGCGGCTTGAACACCAGGCCCAGGCTGAGGTTCTTCGATTCCTCGGCCTTCAGCGGCTCGGCGCCGAGCGCGATCGCGGCCGGATCGTTGACGCGGAAGGTGCGGATGTCGAAGGGCACGCCGCCGATGAAGTTGGTGGCGGTGGAACGGAAGAACTGCTGCTGCAGCGACGGCGCCCGGAACCCGGTGGAGACGGTGCCGCGCAGGGCCACGGCCTCGCTGAAGTCGTAACGCGCCGAGACCTTGCCCGAGGTGGTGCTGCCGAAGTCGCTGTACTCTTCGGCGCGAACCGCGAAGCCGAGATTGAACTTGTCGGTGACGTTGGCTTCGAGATCGAGATAGGCCGAGTAGCTTTCGCGGTCGAAATCGCCGGCGTCGTCGGGACGGAAGCCCGGGAACACCTGCGAGCCGGACGGCGCCGGGGTGCCGCCCGGCAGCAGCACGCCGCCGTTGACGTAGGACGACAGTTCGCCCGCGCTCTGCTTGAAACCTTCGCCGCGCCATTCCAGGCCCCAGGCCACGTTCAGCGCGGAGGCCAGCCAGCTCACTTCGAAGCCGCGGCTCACGTCGAGGTTCAGCACGTGCTGGGTGATCTCCAGCGCGCCGGCGTCGAAATCGGTGGGCGAGGTCGGGCCGAGGCTGCGGTTGAGGCTGTTCTCGACCCCGAAGCTGAGGTC
>CAMLLG010000066.1 GCA_946480825.1 uncultured Lysobacteraceae bacterium | reverse complement strand
GCTGATCGGCGACTTCATCCTGGTCAACAAGTTCGCCTACGGCCTGCGCCTGCCGATCACCAACCGCAAGTTCGTCGAGGTCGACGCGCCCGAGCGTGGCGACGTCGTGGTGTTCCGCTACCCCGGCAAGGGCCCGGGCGATCCGAATACCGGCGCAGATTACATCAAGCGCGTGATCGGCCTGCCGGGCGATACCGTCGAGTACGCCGGCACCACGCTGGCGATCAACGGCCAGGTCATGCAGTACACGCCGAAAGGCGAGTTCAAGGGCAACGGCCGCAACGCCGAAATGAACGGCGCGACCCGTCTGCTCGAGAAAATGCCCGGCCATGAGCACGAGGTGCTGGAGTTGCCGGAGCAGTTCGTCGATCCCCGCGGCGAGAGCCGCTGGACCGTGCCGGCCGGGCATTATCTTGTGATGGGCGACAATCGCGACCGCAGCGATGATGGTAGATTCTGGGGCTATCTGCCGGAAGATCGGCTCCGCGGCAAGGCGTTCCTGGTGTGGTTGAACTGCAGTGGCTGGTTCTGCACGGACAGCTTCGAACCGTCCCGCATCGGCAACGACATTCCGTAAGATGCGGCGTCCGGCGGCGCGGAAGGGGTTCCGTCCGCGCGCGATCGTCGTTGCACCCGCTGTACATTCCAACCGTACGCATCAGCCATACACATCATTTGTCCATACGTCATCGTTTCGGGGGAAATCGGATATGCGACGCAATCAGAGCGGCATGACCTTGATCAGCTTCGTCATCGTGGCGGCGGTGGTCGGCTTTTTCCTGTTCATCGCCATGAAGCTGTTCCCGATGTACCAGGAATACTTCGCGGTGAAATCCGCGATGAAGGGCCTGGCCGCCGAAGCCGGCATCGCCAACGAACAGCCGGCGCAGGTCAAGGAAAAGTTCTTCAAGCGCCTGTACATCAGCTACTCGGAAAACGTGAAGCCCCAGCACGTGAAGGTCGAGAACAAGGGCAGCGGCCAGGGCCAGGTGATGTACGTCAACTACGAAGTGCGCGTCCCGCTGATGTACAACCTCGACGTGGTCGGCAAGTTCAGCGCCGAGCAGGCGCTGACGGGAACGGCCTCGTACTGATCGCCGTGCCGAGGTCCGATCCGCGGTGAGCGCAGCGATCTCCTGCGGGGGCCATGTCTTCCGCGACCCCGCGCTGCTGGAACGGGCATTGACCCACCGCAGCGCGGCACCGGTCCACAACGAGCGGCTCGAATTCCTGGGCGACGCCCTGGTCGGGGCGATCGTCGCGGAGGCGCTCTACATCCGCTGGCCGAAGGCCGCGGAAGGCGAACTCACCCGCGCGCGCGCCGAACTGGTGCGCGAATCCTCGCTCGCGGCGCTCGCGCGCAGGCTCGAACTGGGCGCGCGCATCCTGCTGGGCCCGGGCGAGATGAAATCCGGCGGTCATCGCCGCGATTCGATCCTCGCCGACGCCTTCGAGGCGGTGATCGCCGCGATCTATCTCGATGCCGGTTTCGAGACCTGCCGGGCGGTGGTGCTGCCGTGGTTCGCCGAGGCCATCGACGCGCTGCCGCCGCCGCACAAGCTCGGCAAGGATGCCAAGACCCGCCTGCAGGAATGGCTGCAGGCGCGCCAACTGCCGTTGCCCGCCTACACGCTGCTGTCGGAATCCGGCGAGGACCACGCCAAACTCTTCCGGGCCGAATGCGCCCTCAGCGATCCGCCGCTGCGCCGCGAAGGCGAGGCCGGTTCCCGCCGCGCGGCGGAGCAACTCGCGGCCGAAGCGGTCCTGCAGGCGGTCGCGCCGGGCGCCTGAGCGTCCCCGGGCGCTGCGCGATTCGCGCTGTCCGGTCCTGCAGGGGAATCCCGTGTTCATGAAAGAGCGCACCCCATCGATTGGCGGCGTGTCGCTTCCGTTCGCGCATTCCGCATCGAGCACGATTCCAAAGAGCACGATTCCAAGAGCACGATCCACTGGACTCCGTCATGTCACGCCTGTCGACCGCCTGCAATGTCGTCCTCGCCACAGTCGTCTTCGCCCAGGGCTGGGTGTTGTTCGCGCGCGGCGATGGCGCGACGGTCGAGCCGGTATCGACGGGCGGCGCCACGGTCGACGCGGACGGAATGGACGCCGCGTCCACCGACGCTTCCGCGGCGCTGACCAGCCAGCTCGCGCGCATCGACGCCCGGCTCGCCGCGCTGGAACGTTCGCTGCCGGCCGCAGGCGCCGTACCCGGCATATCGCCGCAGCCGTCATCGCCGGGGACCTTGTCGCCGTCCGCCGACCCGCAGCGCGCCGCAATGGCCGATCGCCGGTTGAACACGCTGCTGGTCGACAACGGCATCGATCACCGGAGCGTCGATCACCGGAGCATGGAGCGTTTCCGGATCGCGATCGCGGGTCTGCCGCCCGAAGAACAGATCGCGATGTCCGCCGCGCTCTCGCGTGCGGTCAACGAAGATCGCGTCCGCCTGCGGTTCTGAGCGGATCGAGATACGGCTTACACCCCTCGCATCGACAAGGAGAACCGCATGCAACCGAAATCCCTGTTCGCGCTCGCGCTGGTCGTGCTCGCGGTCGGTACCGCCACCGCAGGCCAGCGATTGGTCTACCCTGTCAACGTCAATGACGCATCGCGCTTCGCCAACGGTGCCGTCGCCGATGCGCGCGGTTCGGCGGACACGCAGCAGTCGATCGGCTGCTATCACAACCAGTACACCGCAAGTTGCTTCGCGACCACCGCCGCGGGCCTCAGCCGGTCCTGCAGTACCGGCAACGCGGGCCTGATCGAGGTGGCGCGCAGCGTCGGCCCGGAGTCCTACATTTATTTCCAGTGGAACACCGACGGCACCTGCAATTACATCCTGGTCGAGAACAGTTCGCGGTTCAAACCGGCCGCCGTTTCGGGCAATTGATCCCGGCGCCGGGACCAGGCCGCGGAAAACCCCTGTATTGCGCGGGCTGCGGGGATCGCCGCCCCGTATCGCCACCCCTTGCCGGGCCGTACAATCGCGGTATGACCGAATCCACCTACCGCGCGGGCCACGTCGCCGTCCTCGGCCGTCCGAACGTCGGCAAATCCACCCTGATCAACGCCCTCGTCGGCACCAAAGTCAGCATCGTCTCGCCGCGCCCGCAGACCACCCGTCACCGGATGCTGGGCATCGCCACGTTCCCGGACGGCCAACTGGTGCTGGTCGATACGCCCGGCATCCACGCAGACAAGGGCAAGGCCACGGCTTCGGCCATGCACCGGATGATGAACCGCGCCGCGCGCGGTGCGCTGGAAGGCGTGGACGCGGCGATGCTGGTGATCCGCGCCGGGCAGTGGAGCGACGAAGACAGCCTGGCCTACGACGCACTGAAGGGCGCCGGCATCCCCACCGTGCTGGTGGTGAATCAGGTCGACCGGTATCCCGACAAGGCCGTGCTGCTGCCGTTCCTGCAGTCCGCCAGCGAAGGTCGCGATTTCGCCAGCGTGCATCCGGTCTCGGCGCTCAAGCGCAGCGGCCTGCAACCGCTGGTGAAGAGCGTGCTCGGTCTGCTGCCGGAACAGGACGCGCTCTACGGCGAAGACGAGATCACCGACAAGAGCCAGCGCTTCCTCGCCGGCGAATTGGTACGCGAACAGCTGATGCGCCAGCTCGGCGCCGAACTGCCGTACGCGACGACGGTCGAGATCGAACGCTTCGAGGAAGAAACTTCGAAGCGCAAGGGCGCACCGCCGGAAACCCTGTGCCGCATCGGCGCGGTGATCTTCGTCGAACGCGAGAGTCAGAAAGCCATCGTCATCGGCAAGGGCGGCGCGCGCCTGCGCGAGATCGGCACCAAGGCGCGACTGCAGATGGAGCGCATGTTCGGCTGCAGGGTCTTCCTCGAAACCTGGGTCCGCGTGCGCGAGGGCTGGTCGGACGACGAGGCGGCGTTGAAGGCCTTCGGGTACACGGAGTGACGAAAATCGATCCGAGCGTCGCTGTCGAAGTTGCGATTGGTGCTTGGCGGTCGCTCGATGACCTGGTTGAGTTCGCCTTGAAACGACACGGGTACGGCAATAGCGATTCCGGCATCGGCGTTACCTACGCCAACGATCTCGATGATTACGATCGCCAAGTGGACGGGTACGACATAGCGGAAGGTCATGTAGAGGTCTATTACTGTTGGGGGCCGCCCGACGGTTATGAGATCCAGATTCCGGAATGGATGTACCGCAATCTACTGGCAGAGCACTTGCAACGCGCTGGACGAAAAGCCGATGCAGAGCGTATTCGCGTCAAACCGGGCTGGGGGCTCCCCTCCGAATGACCTCTTCGTTGCAAGTTTCATTTTGACGCTTGGCGTTCGATGCGCTATACCGCCGAACCCGCCTTCGTCCTCCACGCCCGCGCCTGGCGCGAGACCAGCCTGCTGGTCGAAGTGCTGAGTCGCGAGCACGGCCGTGTCGGCTTGGTCGCGCGCGGCGTGCACGGGCCGAAAAAACAGCCGTTGCGCGCGGCGCTGCAGCCGCTGCAGCACATCCGCTTCGACGCCGTGCAGCGCGGTGAGCTTGCGCATCTCAACGCCGCCGAGGCCATCGACGAAGCGCCGCGACTGCACGGCGACGCGATGCTCGCGGGCTTCTATCTCAACGAACTGATGCTGCGCCTGGCGCCGCGCCATGACGGTGTCGGTGTGCTGTATGCGATCTACGGCGAGACCCGTGCGCGGCTGGGTCTGGTCGATCTGCCGCTGGCGTGGACGCTGCGGCGCTTCGAACGCGATTTGTTGGACGCGCTGGGCGTCGGGTTCGCCTGGGACTGCGATGGCGACGGTGCCGCGATCGATCCGGCCGCGCGCTATGGCCTCGATGCCGAACACGGCCCGCGTCGGGTGCTCGGCGAAGCGGCGAACGCGAACCGCGTGGATCGCAATCGGACTGCGACCGGCCGTGCGCTGCTGGATCTCGCCGCCGATCGCGAGCCCTGCGCCGAAGACATGCCGGGTCTGCGCCGGGCGATGCGCACGCTGCTGCTGCACCATCTCGGCGGCCGCGGGCTGAAATCGTGGGAACTGATCGCGGCCTTGCCGCGCGGCGATGCGACCGCGGCGGTGCCCACGGCTCAATCGGCCGGCGACGACCGCATGCCTGACGGCAACGTGTCCGACGACAACGTGTCCTGAGCCGCGCGTTCGAAGCGCGCATGCGCCGTGACCGAATCCGGCGTCGCCCGCAGCGCATCCAGCGCGGTGGCCAATCGGCTCGCGCCGGTGAAGCCGCAGGCCGCCTGCAGCTTGTGCAGTTCCGCGCGCAGCGCGTCGGCATCGGCGCGCGTAAAGGCCTCGGCGATCCGTGCCAAGGTCTGAGGCAATTCGTCGCGGAACAACGCGCGCATCGTGTCGACGTGCGCGCGCTGGCCGTTGAGGGCGCGCAGCGCGATGGCGTCGTCCCAGATAGGCGCGTGTGCGCCGTCTTCCGATGACGGCGAGGGCGTTCGAATGTCGACGCCTGCGGCCGCGATGCCCAGCGCGCGGCGCAGTGCGTTCTGCAGTTGCGCGAGCGTGAGCGGTTTCGGCAGCACCTCGACGAAACCGGCGGCGATCAGCGCATCGCGTTCCTCGCGCCGCAGATCCGCCGTATGCGCCAGCGCGGGCGTCGCGAGTTCGCGCGCCCGCAGTTCCGCCAGCAACCCATCGCCGCGGCCGTCCGGCAGGTTGGCGTCGAACAGCCAGAGATCATGCTGACGCTGCTCGGCTATGCCTCGCGCTTCGGCCAGCGAACCTGCCAGATCGACCGCGGCCGGCAGCGCTTCGATTCCCGCGGCGAGGAAGGCGGCGCTCACCGGGTCGTCTTCCAGCAGCAGGATGC
Organism: uncultured Lysobacteraceae bacterium; assembly: GCA_946480825.1. The sequence continues at coordinate 14,828 of CAMLLG010000066.1, read as the reverse complement.
GGGGCAGGGCGACGGGGCGCGAAGGATTCGACGGCGGCGGGACGGATGCGTTCATCGCGGGTCGTTTACTCTGACGGCCATGTCTTTGCGCATCTTACGCATCCTGTTGTCGCTCGCGCTGTGCGCGGCCTGCTGGCCGCAGGCCACGCAGGCGCGCGCCGCGACCGCATCCATCGCGCGGATCGCGACCGGACTGGCCACGCTGGAACGGGTGGATGTACGCCTCGACTGGCCGGCGCAGGCCGATCGCGGCACCCTGCGATTGAAGGTCGGCACGCTCGATGCCCCGGAGCTCGGTTACCGCTTCCGCGATCTCGTCTGGCAATGTCCGCTGCAGCGCGATGCCTCCGGCGGTTGGCGCTGCGACGGCGACCTGCGCGCCGGTCGCGGCGATCCGCTGCGGCTCGGCGTCGATCTCGGCACCGCTTACACCGATGTGGTGCTGCGCCAAGGCGCGGCGCGTTTGGAAGTGCATCGCCAGGCCGCGGCGCCCGACGACACCCGCATCGATCTGGTGCAGGTGCCGCTGATCTGGGCGCAGGCGCTGCTCGGTCGCGCCTGGGCCGACGGCCGCTTCAAGAATGGACTGATGGATGGCCGGCTCGTCGTCAGCGCGCCCGCGGATCGTCCGCTGCGCGTCGCCGGACCGTTGACGCTGCAGGCGGCCGCGCTGGAAACGCCCGATGCCACCATCGCCGCGGAAGGTCTCGGCGCGCGATTCGCATTGGATTACCGCAGCGCCGCGAACGAACAGCGCATCGCGCTCGATGGCGAACTGCGCGGCGGCGAATTTCTGTTCGGCAGCGCCTATGTCGCGCTGCCGCCGACGCCGGTGGCATTGCGCATCGAGGCCGTCGGCGACGATGCCGGTTGGCGTCTGCCGGTCATCGACTGGCGCGACGGCGGCACCCTGGCCGCGCGCGGCGAGGCCGCGCTCGCGTCCGATGGCGCGCTGCGCGCGCTCGACATCGAGGTGGCCAGCAACGATCTGGCGCCGGTGCCCCAGCGTTATCTGTCCGGCTGGCTCGGCGGCTTCGGTCTGGGCGATCTTGCGCTCGCCGGCGGTTTGCGTAGCCGGCTGCGTCTGGATGCGAACGGCCTGCGCGGTTTCGATGCGCATTTCGATGCGGTCGATGTGCGCGAAGGCAGCGGCATGTTCCGTTTCGACGGCCTCGACGGCGATGTGCGTTTCTCGGGCGATGCCAGCGTCGACAGCGCGCTGCGCTGGCGCAGCGGCCAACTCTATGGGCTCGATTTCGGCGCTTCGACGCTGCCGTTGCGGAGCGCCGACGGCGGCATCGGCCTGAGCGCGCCGGCCACGGTGCCGGCGGTCGGTGGACGCCTGCGCTTCGATCGCTTCCGGTTGCGCCCGCCGTCGGGCGAACGCGGGTTGGAAGCGAACTTCGGCCTCACGCTCGACGCGATCGATGTCGGCACGCTCGCGAAGAATCTCGGCTGGCCGGCATTCCGCGGCACGCTCAGCGGCACCATTCCCGACGCCCGCTACGCGGGTGACCGGCTGGTGTTCGAGGGGGGGCTGGAGATGCGGGTGTTCGACGGCCGGGTCCTGGTGTCGTCGCTGGCGATGGAGCGGCCGTTCGGCGTCGCGCCGTCGCTGTCGGCGGATCTCGCGCTGGAGGATCTCGATCTGCTGTCGGTCACCGAAGTGTTCGATTTCGGCAGCATCAGCGGCCGCCTGCACGGCGGCATCCGCGAACTGCGTCTGGTCGACTGGACCGCCACCGCCTTCGACGCCGAACTGCACACCGAGAAAAAGCGCGGCGTGCGCCAGCGCATCAGCCAGCGCGCGGTGCAGAACATTTCCAGCGTCGGCGACGCTTCGTTCGTGAGCACCCTGCAGGGTCAGTTGATAGGACTGTTCGAGGATTTCGGCTATCGCCGGATCGGCATCGCCTGCCGGCTCAACAACGGCGTCTGCGAGATGGCCGGCCTCGACGGTGCGGCGGGTTCGGGTTCAGGCCCCGGTGGATTTACTATCGTCGAAGGCGCGGGGGTTCCGCGCCTCAACGTGGTCGGGTTCAATCGCCGGGTGGACTGGCCGACGTTGCTCGAACGCCTGCAGGCGGTCGGCAGTGGCGAACTCTCCCCGGTGGTCGAGTAAGCTTCCCCTTATCCTTTCTGGAGTGTCGAACATGCGCCGTCTGTTGGGAGCTTCCATGGTCGCTTCGCTGTTGCTCAGCGCCTGCGTCACCATCAACGTGTACTTCCCGGCCGCCGAGGCCAAGGAAGCGGCCAAGGTCTTCGTCGAGAAGGTCATCAACGAGGCCGAGGCGGCCAAACCGCAGGGCGGTGCCGACAGCGGCGGCGGCATGGCGTACCGGGCCCCGCGGCCCGGATTCCAGATCGCCTCCTTCGATCCGCTGATGTTGCTGGGCATTTCGACGGCCCACGCCCAGACGCCCGATTTCAACATCCAGACGCCCGCGATCGCGGCGATCCAGTCACGCATGGAGCGCCGTTTCGACAGCCAGCTCCGCGCGCATTTCGATTCCGGTGCGCTCGGTTTCACCGAAGATGGCCTGGTGGTGGTGCGCGATGCCGCGGCGCTGGCGCTGAAGGATCGCGTGCCGGTGAACACCGCCGTCGCCGACGAGAATCGCGACCGCAAGGCGGTCTATCGCGAGATCGCCGTCGCCAACGGCCACCCGGAATGGGAAGGCCAGATCCGCAGCGTGTTCGCGAAGCAATGGGTCGACAGCGCCCGCGCCGGCTGGTGGTACCAGCGCGGCGGTGCGTGGAAGCAGAAATAAATGTTGCGCCAGCATGGCGCCTCTCCGCCGAGGCGCCCGTTCGCAGCGAATTGCTGAGGAGTATCGACGAGAGGGCTTCGTAACGTCGTAGATTTTGTCTATACTTCCCGATTTTTCCCGAATCGCATGACGTCGCGTGTTGTCGTCCTGCAGCCTTTCTTTAGCCAATGGAGCCCTGCTTTGACGACGACTTCAAGTTCAGTGACGGACACGACACTTGTGCAGGGCGGCGATCCGAAAATCTATCTCGCGCAGACGGAAGGGGATTCCATCGGGTCCTCGACCGGCTTCAATTACACGGAAGCACAAAGGGAAGCCGAAAGGCTCGCTAGGGAGTCGGAGCTTGGATGGTATGAAGCTCGAGCAGCTTGCGATGATCCGGAGGCCGCTCGCAATGCTGCCGATAAATCTGCGGCGGCGGCGGATGCTGCGGAAGTCCTGGAGGGCGAAGCTTCCGATGCCACGTGGCCAGACTGGGATCCGTCCTTGCCGCTCGATGAGCAGAAGCCGGGGTCCTCCCGGGCTGATGCTGAAGAACTTGATCAGTTCGAGGAAGTCCTCCGTCACACTTCTGATGCGGAAAACTACGCCAGCATGGCGGACGCTGTCGCGGATGCCATCGAGCGTGGTGAGGAATGTCCCGATCCGTTGTTGACATCGAGCCTTGATCTTCCGCCGGCAGCAGGCGAAACGGGTCCTCTGGAACCTCTTGTTTCCTCGGCGTCCCGCAGCGATGCGCAACTTCATGCGAGTGCGGACATGCGCGATCCGCAGAGCGCGGACAATCCGCGCTTCCTCAAAGCGTATGCTGAGATCGCCGCCATCGAAGAGTCGCGTGGGCGCGCACCCGATGCCGCGAGCGAACGACTGGCGGCGGTGGCGACGGTGCAGAGCAAGGTCGACGGACTGGATTCGATCGGTAGTGTACGCATGAATGCTGATGCCACTCGCGCTTTCATTACCAATACTGAAGATCCTTCGGCGCTGTGGGCCAAACGTTCGACCATCGACGTAGCGTCCGCGGTCACGATTCCGGTCGAAGCCAGCAACGCAAAGCTCGATCAGGTCAATGCTTTGCTTGCGGCTCACAGCCAAGGCGCGGAGGCTCGGGAAGCGTATCGGGCAGGCCCCAGTCTTGCCTGACTCCGATTTCATGGCTTGAACGATTGTTCTGTTCCATCCAGCGTGGTTTCGATGCGTCCGGAGGGTTCAGCGGCACGACCTGAGCACAGGAGAACTTCTGCGCCGAAGACAGTCGGTGTTCGCGGATGCGATAATTTCCCCCCTTCAGATGGCACCAGTCGCGCAGTGGCCCGCAACCGCATCGACCAGACCCCGCTCGCCCTCGACATCACCGCGTTGACCCACGATGGCCGAGGCGTCGCGCGCCGTCCGGAAGGCGATCCGCACGCCGGCAAGACCGTGTTCGTGGCCGGTGCGTTGCCGGGCGAGCGGGTGATGGCGAAACAGACCGGAAAATCGCGGCATTTCGACGAGGCGGCGACGGTCGAGGTGCTGACCGCCTCGCCGGACCGCGTCGCGCCGCGCTGTCCGCACTTCGGCACCTGCGGCGGCTGCGTGCTGCAGCATCTGGCCGAAGACAAACAGATCCTCGGCAAGCAGCAGGTGCTGCTCGACAATCTGCAGCGCATCGGCCATGTCGAGACCCGCGAACTCTTGCCGCCGCTGACCGATGCCGCGTGGGGCTATCGTCGCAAGGGTCGCCTGTCGGTGCGCCGGGTCGAAAAGAAGGACAAGACGCTGGTCGGTTTCCGCGAAACCGATCCGCGCTTCGTCGCCGATCTGTCTGAGTGCCACACCGTCATCCCGCAGATCGGCGGAAAACTCGGGGCGATTTCGGCGCTGGTCGATGCCATGGACGCGCGCCGCGACATTCCGCAGATCGAGTTCATCGCCGGCGACGCCTCGCCCGGATTCGGCGGTGTCGCGCTGGTCTTCCGCCATCTGCAGCCGCTCGGCGAACGCGACCGCGCGGCGCTGGTCGCGTTCGCGCAGGCGGAAGGGTTCGCGATCTTCCTGCAGCCGGGCGGCATCGATTCGGTGCATCGACTGTGGCCCGAGCCCGCCGCGGAGGACGCGGCGCCGCTGGCGTTCCGGCTGGCGCGGTGGGATGTCGAACTGAAGTTCCGGCCGCTGGATTTCATCCAGGTCAACGCCGGGCTCAACGACAGGATGATCGCGCTCGCGCTGGATCTGCTGGACGTGCAGCCCGGCGACCGCGTGCTCGATCTGTTCTGCGGGCTGGGCAATTTCACGCTGCCGCTGGCGCGCGTCGCGCGCGAGGTCGTCGGCGTGGAAGGCGAGGCCGGCCTGGTGGCGCGTGCGCGCGAGAACGCAGTGCACAACGGACTGGACAATGTGCAGTTCCACGCCGCCGACCTGGCCCAGGATCTGTCGGGGCATGCCTGGATGCGCGCAGGCTTCGACCGCCTGCTGCTGGACCCGCCGCGTTCCGGTGCCGATGGCGTGTTGAAGCAGTTGCCGCTCAAGGGCCTGAAGCGGATCGTCTATGTCAGCTGCCATCCGGCATCGCTGGCGCGCGATGCCGGTTATCTGGTCAACGAACGCGGTTGGGCGCTGAAGGCCGCCGGGGTGATGGACATGTTCCCGCACACCGCTCACGTCGAGTCGATCGCGGTGTTCGAACCGAAGTAAGGCGTCCGACGCCATACCCGCAATGACGCCAAACGAACACGCCCGCGTCGATCGGACGCGGGCGTGTTCGGGTGTGCCTTGAAGTCGGCCGTCAGGCGATACTTCGTGGCGCGATCGCCGGTTGTTCGCCCGGGATCGTCTGCTCCAGGTTCGGCTTCTGCTGCGGCTCGACCGTCTGGGCCACGAGCATCTGCCCGCTGCTGGCTTCGAGCGTCTGCGCCCGCGCCGTGTCCAGCGCGACGCTGGCGCGCAACGCGTCCGGTGCGCCGGGATTCTGATGATTGATCAGGAACAGGCGATCACCGTTTTCGCTGAGCGCGATGGTCATCGACGAGAAGTCCATCGTCGCCCGGTTGAAGCCCGGCGTCTGCGCCATGCTGGCGGTGAGCGCGCCGGCGACGTTGGCCTGTTCTTCGGCGGTCAGCGTGATGCGTGCGGGATCGAGGCCGTTCACGCCTTTCAGCACCGCGTCGTACATCGGCTTGTCCGGGTTGGCGGCGTCGTTCAGCAGCACGGGCGTGGCGGGTGCGGTGTCCGCAGCCGGTTCGGTGGCCTGTCCAGGAGTGTTGGTCGCGCTCATCGGCGACATGGCGTCACCGCCATGCTTGGCGTTGTGCATCTGCCACAGCAGATGCCGTCGGCCGCTCTGCATTTCAACCTGTTCTTCGGGATCGTCGTCGATGGCGCGACGTCGCATCGCGAGCAATGTCCTCTGCTCGCCGGCGCTCAGCTTGCGTTCGTGCGCCATCAACGTATTGATGCCGTCGTCGTTGTCGCCGAAGACGTCGCCGCCCCCGTGGATATCGAAGTCGTCGTGTTGTTCGAGAAGTTCGAGCCCGATCGAGCCCGGGGTTTCGCGGCCCTGAGGGGCGGAGGACTGACTGGCGCCGTCGTTGTGACCGGGCGCATGCTCCGTTGACGCGTGTTCCTTTGGAGTTTCGCTGTTCATGGCGATTTCCTGCTTGTGTGGTGGACGATCGGCGTTCGTCAGTTTCGCCCGACAAGCCGAGAATCGTTAAAGATTCGTTAATCGCCGGGCAACCGCAATCATCGTAGCACGCGAAGCCGCGCACGGCGCAAGCCCTGTCCCGGGGGATCGGCAAACTTCCCGTCCGCCCCGGCCCGGCGGTCGACCGCGTCCGGCCACGCGCCCCGTGCGGCCTGCGCCTACAATGTCGGCCCCGCCCTCCGGGCGCGTTTCCGAGCCAGGATCCGAGTCGAACGTGGCCCTCGAAATCGAACGCAAATTTCTCGTCCGCGACGACGCCTGGCGCGCCCGGGCGCACGCCACGATTCCGATGGCGCAGGGCTATCTCAACGACCGGGCCGCGATGGCGGACGGTACGCAGAATGCGTCGGTGCGGGTGCGGCTGGAGGGCGCCGAAGCCCGTTTGAACCTCAAGTCCCGCGATGTCGGCCATACCCGCCAGGAATTCGATTATCCGATCCCCGTCGACGACGCGCGGGCACTGCTCGCGCTGTGCGTCGGCGGCCTGATCGACAAGCGCAGACATCTGGTCGAGCACGCCGGCCATCTCTGGGAAATCGACGAATTCCTCGGCGAAAACGCCGGTCTGGTGATCGCCGAGATCGAACTCGACAGCGGCGACGAACGCTTCGAACGGCCGTCCTGGCTGGGCATCGAAGTGACCGATGCGTTCCGCTACTACAATCACGCCCTGGCGTCCCGGCCGTATTCGCAATGGAGCGAAGCGGAGCGGGCCGCATCCGATCTGGAGTCCGAAACATGCTCGTAATCGGCGTCGCCGGTACCGAACTCACCGCACAGGAGCGCGACTGGTTGCAGCACGATGCCTGCGGCGGGGTGATCCTGTTCAAGCGCAATTTCGCATCGAAGACGCAGGTGGCGGAGTTGTCCGCGGCGATTCGCGACGCCGCGATGCGGCCGCAGTTGATCTGCGTCGACCAGGAGGGCGGGCGCGTACAGCGTTTCCAGGAAGGCTACAGCACGCTGCCGCCGCTGGAGGGTTTCGATCGACTGTACGCCGACGACAGGATGCGCGCCCTGGCGCTCGCCGAAGAACATGCCTGGCTGATGGCGAGCGAGATCCGCGCCACCGGCGTCGATCTGAGTTTCGCGCCGGTGGTCGATCTGGGCCGCGGCAATCTCGCCATCGGCAACCGTGCCTTCTCGGCGGATCCTCAAGTGGTCGCCGACTTCACCCGCGCCTACGTGCGCGGCATGCACAGCGCGGGCATGGCCGCGACCCTGAAACATTTTCCGGGGCACGGTTCGGTGCGCGAAGACACGCATTTCGATATCGCGATCGACGACCGTCCGCTCGACGCGATCCGTGCGCTGGATCTGGTGCCGTTCGTCGCCGGCGTCGAGGCGAAGGCCGATGCGGTGATGCTGGCGCACGTGACCTATCCCCAGGTGGCGCCGGAACCCGCCGGCTATTCGCCGTTCTGGATCGACGACATCCTGCGCCGCGAGATGGGCTTCCGCGGCGTGGTCTTCTCCGACGACATCGGCATGGCCGCCGCGTTCTCCGCCGGCGGCGTGAAACAGCGGATCGACGCGCATTTCGACGCGGGTTGCGATGTCGTCCTGGTCTGCCATCCGGAATTGGTCGAGGAATCGCTGGCCGCGGTGGAAGGCCGCCGGTTGGATCCGACGGTCATGGCTTCGCTGATGGGGCGCGGTGCGACCGACTGGAACACGCTGCTGGCCGAACAGCGCTACGGCGACGCGCAAACGCGACTGGGCGACGCGCTGGGCGATACGCCGGGAGAGACCGCATGACCGCGCCGACGCTCGCCGAAGTGTTGCCGGCCGCCGACGTGATCCACGATCGCGCGACGCTGGAGACGGCGATCCAGCGCATGGCCGACGAGATCGGTGCGGAATACCTGCCGGACATCGCGCAGCAGACCGCGCCGCCGCTGTTCGTCACCATCATGCACGGCGGCATGCCCTTCGCGACCCAACTCGCGTTCGCGCTCGGCGAGCGCGGGCTCGATCTGGAGTTCGATTACCTGCACGCCACGCGCTATCGCGGCAACACCTCGGGTTCCGGTCTGGCGTGGCTGCATCGCCCGGCCACGCCGATGCGCGGCCGTCGCGTGCTGCTGGCCGACGATATCCTCGACGAAGGCCATACGCTGTTGGCGGTGAAGCGCTGGTGCGAGGATCAGGGCGCCGCCGACGTGCGCGTCGCGGTGCTCGCATCGAAAGTCCACGACCGCCGTATCGACGGCATCGAGGCCGATTTCGTCGGTCTCGACGTGCCGGACCGCTACGTGTTCGGCTACGGCATGGATTACCGCGAGCAGGGCCGCAACCTGCCCGCGATCTACGCGCTGAAGGATTGAATCGATGAGCGATGCGACGCACGCGACGATGGACGCTGCGATGCCGCATGCGCGGGCCGATGCGCCCGCGCTCGCGATCATCGGCGGCACCGGCCTGTACCGGCTCGCCGATCTGCAGGATGTCGAAACGCATCAGCCGGTCACCCGCTACGGCGCGCCGTCCGGGCCGATCCGCATCGGCATGCTCGGCGGCCGGCGGGTCGCGTTCCTGGCGCGTCACGGCGAGGGCCATTCGGTGCCGCCGCACCGCATCAACTATCGCGCCAACCTCGCGGCGCTGCACGCCATCGGCGCGCGTCGCGTGCTCGCGCTCAATACCGTGGGCGGCATCACCGCGCATTACGGCCCGCGCGTGCTCGGCTGTCCCGACCAGTTGATCGATTACACCTGGGGCCGGATCTCGACGCTGTGCGAAGAAGAGGGCACCGAGGTGCTGCACGTGGATTTCGGCGACCCGTACACGCCCGCGCTGCGGGCCGAACTGCTGGCCGCGGCGTCGCGCGCCGGCGTCGCGGTGGTCGATGGCGGCTGTTACGGCGCGACCCAGGGCCCGCGGCTGGAAACACGCGCGGAAATCGCGCGCATGCGTCGCGACGGTTGCGATCTGGTCGGCATGACCGGGATGCCCGAAGCCGGGCTCGCGCGTGAACTCGATCTCGATTATGCGTGTCTCGCCATCGTCGCCAATTGGGCCGCGGGCGCAGGCCCCGATCCCGACGAACAGATCACTCTGCAGGACGTGCTGGCGAACGTCGAAGCGGCGAGCGCGGGGCTCGGTCCGATGCTGCGCGCGCTGCTCGCGCGGGACTGATTCCGCAGCGCCATCGACGGTTCGATTGAAGATGCGAATCGGCCGCGGGCCGCGTGTCCGGATTGAGGCGGCGGTCCTCTTGCGTACGTGTTCCGCTCAGGCATACTCGCGCCTGTGCGGCGGCCGACCCGGCGACGCACGACACCGCATCCCAATCGAGGTCATCAGGAATATGCCGTACGGAACAGTCAAATGGTTCAACGACGCCAAGGGATTTGGCTTTATCGCTCCCGAGGATGGCAGTGCCGATGTGTTCGTCCACTTTTCGGCGATCAACGCGAAGGGTTTCCGCAGTCTGCAGGAAGGCCAGCGCGTCAGCTATGAAGTGACGACGGGTCCGAAGGGCGCCCAGGCCGCAGGCGTCACGCCGGTCGCGTGAGTTTGGCAGCCCAGGTCGCCAGTCAGTTGCAGGCCCCGCTCCGGCGGGGCTTTTTCGTATTTCCGGATCGATATCACGAATGAAGACATCGCTGCATATCGCCATCGTCGGCTACGGCACCGCCGGTCAGGCGTTGGCGCTCGCGCTGGGTCGCGACGGCCATCGGGTCGAAGTGTTCGAACGCGTGCCCGAGCCCGGCCCGGTCGGCGCGGGATTCCTGTTGCAACCCACCGGCCTGTGCGCGCTGTGGTCGCTCGGTCTGCTGCCGGAGGCGCTGAAGCACGGCGCGCCGGTGCGCCGGCTGTACGGCGAGACCGTGGACGTGCGTCCGGTGATGGACATGCGCTATCGCGAACTGCATCCGTCGATGTTCGGTCTCGGCATGCAGCGCGGCGCGATCTTCCGGTTGCTCGACGCCGCATGGTGCGAAGGGCGTTCGCTGCATGTCGGCCGCGAGGTCGTGTCGATCGATGCCGAGCGCGGCGCGTTGCGCGATCACCTCGGCGATGAGCACGGCGCCTTCGATCTGATCGCGGTCGCCGACGGCGCCGCTTCGAAACTGCGCGCGGAGATCGGCGATATCGCCTTCGATCGGCCGTATCCCTGGGGCGCGCAGTGGTGCCTGGTGCCTGCCGGCGATTGGCCGTGGATGGACGAACTGCGGCAGCGTTACCGGCGGGCGCGGCGGATGGTGGGCATGTTGCCGGTCGGTACGCGCCCCGACGATCCGGTGCCGCGGTTGAGTTTCTTCTGGAGCCTGCCCGCGACCGAACTGGCGGAGGCCGGACGCGATGCCGCGCGCTGGCGCGACGATGTCGCCGCAGTCTGGCCCGAGGTGCTGCCGCATCTGGACGGCACCGAGATTCCCGGCGGTCTGGCGCAGGCGCGCTATCGCGACAGCGTGCTCAAACGCTGGCATCGCGGCCGCGCGGTGCTGGTCGGCGATGCCGCGCACGCGATGAGCCCGCAGTTGGGACAGGGCGCGAACATGGCGCTGGTGGATGCGCTGTCGCTGCGCGATGCGTTGCGCGCGTCCGACGATATTCCGATGGCGTTGTCGGCCTATCAGCGCGAGCGCCGCACGCATCTGGCCATGTATCACCTGTGGAGCCGCTGGCTGACGCCGCTGTTCCAGTCCGAGTACGACCGCATCGCGGCGCTGCGCGATCTGGTGTTCCATCCGATGTCGCGCATTCCGGGCGGGCGCGGACAGTCCCTGCGCGTGCTCACCGGTACCCGCCGCGGCTGGTTCGGCACCTGGCCGTTGCCCCACGACTTCCTGCGCGCGCTCGGCGAACGTTAAAGTCCTGATGTCGCCATCCGCGCGGAGCGCAGCATGTCCATCGACGAATCCTCCATTGTCGCCCTCGGCGAAACCCACGCGGTGCGCAACCAGCCGCCGGAGTTCGCGCCCTGCGACCTGTGGGCCACGGATCGCGTACTGCGGGCGGCGGTCGCGCGCGAAGGCGGCGAGGCGTTCGCCGCGCATCTCGCCGGTTACGGTCGTCTCGCCGGCGATGCCCTGTATCGGCTGAGCTGGGACGCGCATCGCGACCGCCCGCGGCTGCGGACGCACGATCGTTCCGGTCATCGCATCGACACGGTCGAATTCCATCCGTCGTATCACGAGATCATGGGCGCGGCGATCGCGCAGGGCGTCGCGGGGCTGTCGTGGGCGCCGTCGCGGTGGGCGCTGCCGGGCGAGGGCGCGCATGTCGCCCGTGCGGCGCTGAGTTTCCTGCATCATCAGGTCGAACCCGGCAGCAGTTGCCCGTTGACCATGACCCATGCCGCGGTGCCGGCGCTGCGCCGCGCCTCGTCGCTGCACGCGTGGGCGGACAAGGCCGCTGCCGCGCACTACGACCGTCGCGATGTGCCGATGGCCGACAAGACCGGCGTCACCCTCGGCATGGGCATGACCGAGAAACAGGGCGGCAGCGACGTGCGCAGCAACGAGACCGTCGCGACGCCGCTGTCGGGCGACGATTACGCGCTGACCGGTCACAAATGGTTTTTATCCGCGCCGATGTCAGACGGTTTTCTGGTGCTGGCGCAGGCGCCCGGCGGTCTGAGCTGTTTCCTGATGCCGCGGCGCCTGCCCGACGGCGCGAAGAACGCATTCCGGGTCATGCGCCTGAAGGACAAACTCGGCGATTGGTCGAACGCATCGTCCGAAGTCGAATTCGTCGGCGCGCGCGCGCACCGCATCGGCGACGAAGGACGCGGCGTCGCGGTCATCCTCGACATGGTGATGCTGACGCGGCTGGACTGCATGCTCGGTTCCGCGGCGGAAATGCGCATGGCGCTGATCCAGGCGCTGCATCACTGCCGGCATCGCAGCGCGTTCGGCAAACGCCTGATCGATCAGGCGCTGATGCGCAACGTGCTGGCGGATCTGGCGATCGAGTCCGAGGCCGCCACCGCGTTCGCGCTGCGCCTCGCCGGCGCGGTCGATCGCGCGCCGCGCGACGTGACCGAAGCGGGGTTCGCGCGCGTGGCCACCGCGATCGGGAAATTCTGGATCTGCAAGCGTGCGCCGGCATTCGTCAACGAAGCGCAGGAATGCCTGGGCGGCGCGGGCTATGTCGAAGAGTCGATGCTGCCGCGCCTTTACCGCCAGGCCCCGCTGAATTCGATCTGGGAAGGCAGCGGCAACATCCAGTGTCTCGATGTATTGCGTGCGCTGCAGCGCGAGCCGATGGCGATGCATGCGCTGCGCGAGGAGCTGCTGTCGGTGACCGGGCGACACCCGGCCTACGATGCCTGGACGATGGCGGTGACGGCCGAAACCGCGGCGCTGGCCACGCGCGATGCCGAGGCGGCGCAGGCGGGCGCGCGCGTATTGGCCGAACGCCTCGCGTTGGCGCTGCAGGCGGCGGTGTTGCTGCGCGCCGGCAGCCCATCGGCCGATGCGTTCTGCCGCAGCCGACTCGATGCGGGCCGGGGCGCGGTGTTCGGCACGCTGTCGCGGGACATCGACCCGGACGGGATCATCGAAGGCGTCGGCGGTGTCTGACCTCGCCAGAACGTCATGCTCGCTGCATCCGCAATGAAGGCGTGGGCGAACGATGTGTTTGCGATGTACACGTGTCTCGCGGGCGACGGCAATGCGTGCACAGTTCACGGATTTCACGGAAATCACGGTGTCGCTGCATCGCCAGGCACGATGCAGCGCTTGCGGCCCGCGGCCGTTGTGTGATTAATTGAATCTATCGATTTTTCAGGGATGACCTCGATCCGGTCGACGGGCATCGTCGCATGGCGATGCGGCGCGACAGTCCGGAGAGAGGGACAAGGGGACTCAATGTACGGCGTGATTTTCGACTTCCTGCGCAGCTACGTGATCGAACGACACGGCGGGCGCGATACCTGGGATGCACTGCTCAAGGAAGCCGGGATCGGCTACAAGGTCTATTTCCCGGTCGCGCAGTATCCGGACGAAGAGATCGTCAATCTCGCCAGCACGGCGGCGCGGATGCTCAGGGTGCCATTGCCGGCGGTGCTGGAAGACTTCGGCGATTTCGTCGGGCCGTCGCTGGTGACCTACTACGACATGTTCGTGCGCCCGGAATGGAAAACCTTCGACGTGCTGGAAAACGCCAGCCTCAAGATCCACGACGCCATCCATCGCCACAATCCGCGGCGCAATCCGCCGGAGCTGCGGGCCACCCGGCAGGGCGATGACCGCATGTTGCTGACCTATCACTCCGAGCGCCGGCTGTGCTTCGTGGCCAAGGGGATCGTCCGGGGGCTGTCGAAGAAATACGGCGAGGACATCGAGGTCCGCGAGACCCAGTGCATGCATTACGGCGCGGAGCGCTGCCATTTCGAGATCCTCCGCCGGCCCGGTCTCGGCAGCGAGGGGGACTATGCGGTAAGGTAGCAGGCTGTCCGTTTCGCAGCCCTGCCCGTGTCCGTCGATCAACCGCAGGCCGCCTCCGAGGCCGCCCAGTACAGCCCCCGTTCCGTCGAAACCGCCGCCCAGGACTTCTGGCGCGAGACCCGCGCCTTCGAGGTCGACGAGGCGTCCGACAAGCCCAAGTATTTCTGCCTGTCGATGCTGCCTTACCCGTCGGGCGCGCTGCACATGGGCCACGTGCGCAACTACACCATCGGCGACGTGATCAGCCGCTACAAGCGCATGACCGGCCACAACGTGCTGCAGCCGATGGGCTGGGACGCCTTCGGCCTGCCGGCCGAGAACGCCGCGATCAAGAACAAGACCGCGCCGGCGAAGTGGACCTACGCCAACATCGAACACATGCGCGGCCAGTTGCAGGCGCTGGGCTATGCGATCGACTGGTCGCGCGAATTCGCGACCTGCCGCCCGGACTATTACGTCCACGAGCAGCGCATGTTCACCCGGCTGATGAAGAAGGGCCTGGTGTACCGCAAGAACTCGGTGGTGAACTGGGATCCGGTGGACCAGACCGTGCTGGCCAACGAGCAGGTGATCGACGGCCGCGGCTGGCGTTCGGGCGCGGTGGTCGAGAAGCGCGAGATCCCGCAGTGGTTCCTCAAGATCACCGCCTACGCGCAGGAGCTGCTGGACGGTCTGGACACGCTCCCGGGCTGGCCGGAATCGGTCAAGACCATGCAGCGCAACTGGATCGGCCGCAGCGAAGGTCTGGAAATCCAGTTCCGCGTGGATGGCGAGGACGCACCGCTCACCGTCTACACCACGCGTCCCGACACCCTGATGGGCGTGACCTTCATCAGCATCGCGGGCGAGCATCCGCTGGCGCTGAAGGCCGCCGAGACCAACCCCGAACTGGCGGCGTTCCTCGCCGAACTGCGGCGGGGCGGCGTGTCCGAAGCCGAACTGGAAACCCAGGAAAAGCGCGGCATGGCCACC